>JAYVHZ010000323.1:0-7225 GCA_043770645.1 Undibacterium sp.
GTTAGCGAACGTGAATGGACGGACAAGGACGGTCAAAAGCGCAAATCAATGGACGTGCGCGTTAATGATGTGGTTTTGCAAGGTGGTCAACGTCAAGCAGCAGCACCAGCAGCGCCAGCCGCACCAGCAAGACAGCCAGCGCAGCGACCAGCACCGAATTTTTCCGATATGGATGACGAAATCCCTTTTTGAGAGTAAGCCATGAACATTTTTTTAGACATTGAAACGATACCAGCGCAAGACGCACAAGTTCGCACTGAAATCATCGCCAACATAAAGCCACCAGCGACACACAAGAAGCAGGAAACCATTGATGCTTGGATGAAGGAAAACCAAGAGTCAGAAGGTGATGCAGCATGGCGCAAGACTTCTTTTGACGGTGCATTAGGTCACGTTTGCGTTATTGGCTGGGCGATTGACGATGAACCAGCAAGAGAATTGCATATTTCAGGAATTCACGACATGCCGCAGGAAATCTTGTTACTGGCTGCATTTTCCGCTGAGATTGACAAGGTATGCAAAGCTAGACCAAACGAGCGACCACGTTTTATCGGTCATAACTTGATTGAATTTGATTTGAAATTTTTATTTCAGCGCTCAATCGTTTTGAATGTGAAGCCTAGCCAGCAAATTCCGTTTAACTGCAAGCCTTGGGATGATTCTGTTTATGACACGATGCAAAGATGGGGCGCTCAACGTGGCGGAAGTTTAGACAAGATCACGAAAGCATGTGGCTTGGATGGTAAAGAGGACATTGATGGTTCTATGGTTTGGGATTACGTCAAAGACGGTCGGATCGCTGAGATTGCAGAATATTGCAAAGCCGATGTGGATTTAACGCGCAACTTATACAAGCGTATGACGTTTCAATCATCGTTAATCACTGCGTAACCGAGCATCACAGGAAGCCAGAGACAACTATCGACTTATGGCGTGCGCTTTGGCTTCCTAACTAATTGAGAGAGACAAGAAATGGAATACATGGAAAGCATGATGAATGATCGTCTTGAAGGATCAATGTCTGAATATGAGCAAATGTCAGATCGCATTGCACAGCTAGAGACAGAGCTAGCAGAGGCGCGGAAAGATCAGGCGCGGTATTTGAGACTAATTGATACGGGAAATTTCAAGCCATCTATTTTTAGTAGATTGTGGGATATGAATTCCCTTGGAGATGGCTATTCAAAGGAAGAACTAGACGCTCCGATTGATTCCGTAATTAACGAGGTTAAATAATGGAAAAGCGAAGACTTGCGCACGAAGCGCGTTCTGATAAATTCAGAGCATTAAATGAATCCGAATCGCAGGGAGTTGTCGCAGATAGCCGCGAAGTTAGGATTGCACTTCTAGCAAAGGTAAAAAGCGGAGAAATTACGCTTGAAGAATCTCAAAAACAATTAAAAGCGATTCAGCGAAACGCAAAGAAAAACGGATTAGTAACTCGCACTCAAGCATTTGCAAGGGGATAGAAATGAATGATATATCATCGTTTGAATCATGGGCAAAAAAAGAAAATCCAATGCTGCATGTGTTCAGCCTTGCTAAAACATGGAATCACCCACATGGCGAACGGTACGTAGAACTGGCTACAGAGCTTTGTTTTTTATCTTGGCAATCAGCGCTGGCATCACGAGAACCGACACTAAAAAACAATGAATTTATACCTGATTCAATCGAAGGACGGATTCAAGCCGCGATTAAATGCTTGAACATGCATTGGGTTTCGCACGATGCAAACCGATTTGACTATGCAATTGAAGGCTTGGAGAAATGCCTTGCTGGCCTAGCATCACAGGCACAGCAAGAGCCAGTCACAACAAGAGACGAGATTTTCAAAATCTACTGTGAAGATAACAATGCGGGTGATTGGCATCGCCCACAAGAGAACTATGCAGCAGGTTATCGCAAAGGCTTGAAGGATGCGCAGCCATTGAAGCAAGATGAAGAAGTACTTCACAAATTGCTTGAGTCGATACTTGATGCTAGTGAGCGTGTTGCAATGCCCGTTGCTTGGCTTTCGATTATCAATGATGCAGGAATGAAGTTTATTAAGTCACTACCACCAGCACCAGAGGGAGATAAACCATGAGCGCCAGAAGTTTAGAAATATTCTTTGCGGCTATGTGGCACTCCGAAGGGTGGTATGAAAAGTGGCGGATGACTGGAAGTTTGCACGCAAAAGCAAGGGCATTAGTGCTGCATGATCGAATCTTGAATGGGAGGTTTGAATGACTAACGCACGCAAGCTTACATCACGGAATCGGCGCGAGGGATGGCATGCAGGGAAGCACAGACAGCAACACCCTGATAAAAACTGGTGGGAAGTAAAGAAGCGCCATCGCAGAACGAAGTACAAAGATTTTGGAGTTGGGCTATGAGTGAAAATTTAATAGGACTGTTGGCATTGTTGGTGTATTTGTTAGTAATTGCTGCTTTTGCTATGTACTTAATTTCAAAAGGATAAAGTCATGAGTGAAATAAAACCAGTGTTTTACGTTGATGCCACTACGCTACGTTGCCGAACGATGGACGACATATCAGACGAAAGTGTTATCTACTATCGTCGTGGCGACAAAGTGCATGAAACAGATGTTGCGCTCTATCCTGAATCTGCCATTGAAGCGCTACAGAAAGAGAATTTTTTACTTGACCTTCAATTGGCTGGATTTAAACAGGTAGTTGATAGCCACATAGAAAGTCAAGAGCATTATCTTCAAACAACGGCATTAAATAGAAAATTTCTTAACGAGAATGCAGCACTACAGAAAGAGCTTGCACAAGCAAAGGAAGAAAGCCAGAACTACGAAAACGCAACCCGCATTGTTCATAATTGGGGCAGACAATTTGTACTGGCAAATGGCGAATTGCGTAAAGCTAACACAGCACAGGTAAATCTATTGGCAGAAATCAAGCAGTTTTTAGTAGCTAGCGCAGATGGAAGCATGTCTCGCAACAACATGCAAAATCTCGCATCAGAGCTGCTTGAATCTTTATCGGCAATAGCACCAGACCAGCGAATGAATGAGCCTTGGACTAATGAAGAAAAAGCCGATCTAAAAAGCACACTGTCAGGCGTATTTAATTGGAATCAAGAACCAGTGAAGGATAAATGATGCTAACAAAAAAAGAACTCCTAGACCTTCTCATGCTTCTAAGTGCGCTTGAATCATGGGGATTTTCGAGCAATACGCTTTGCCCTGATTATTTGCATGAGCGCATTGATGAATCTGTTGAATTGCTTTCAGCGGCTTTATTGAAGGATGAATGATGAAACTGAAAATCGTACTGCCAGTATTGTTCCCAATGTTAATGCTTTTCGGTGCATGGGTAGCAGGCTTTGACTTTTCAGAGCGAGGACGAACCGCGCTGTTTGTTTATTTCTTGGCTGTTTGGTCTTGTGCTATTGGCGTGTTTGTTGCAAATTCTGTTGAGTCACTAAACCAATTGAAGGGTAAATAATGAGCAGCGAAAACCTACTGCCCCTTGAAGCATGGGCGCGTAAAGTGTACGGAGACTTCGCGCCAAGTATCGGCACACTTCGCAGATGGGTTCGTGATGGACGAATCCAGCCGCAACCCAAGAAGCAAGGTCGATCCTATTTTTTGAAACCAGAAGCAGAATATAAATAATGTCTCGCCCACGAAAAAAGAGCCGCAAAGATTGGCCTGCTAACTTATACCAAAAGCCCGATGGTTATTTTTGGTATAAGAACACGCTTAACAACGAGGTCAAAGGATTGGGGCATGATCGTGCAAAGGCTTTTCAAGAGTCGCGTGCTGCAAATGCAGTCATTGCCAACATGAAGCAATCTAGCTTGGTCGAATGGGTTTCTGGCATTGAGCAAAAGACGCTTGAGCAATGGGTAGATGATTACCTACCCGCTTGGATGGAAGAAACTAATCCAGCCAAAGGAACGATTGTCTATGCAAAGCTCATGCTTACCCGTATCAAGAAATTTGACTTCGCATGGATGAACTTGAAGGACATTACGACTCAGCATGTTTCTAGCGCGCTGGATCGACTTATAAAAGAGAGTACGCCTAGCGTTGCGCTTAATCTGAGAACTCGCCTTAGTGATGTTTTCCGCATGGCAGAAACGAAGGGATTGATTGAGACAGGCAAAAACCCCGTTTCAGCAACAAGTGTTCCGAAATACGAAGTTAAACGTGAGCGCCTATCACTTGAGCAATACCAAGCAATCTACTCTCACGCTTCGCACTGGCTGAAAAACGCGATGGACTTGGCACTATTAACAGGTCAAAGACGTGGAGACATTGCCAATCTTAAATTTGCCGACTACCGCGATGGATCGTTATTCATTACGCAGATTAAGACAGGCTTCAAACTACAGCAAGACGGAAAGATTCGATTGCAAGCCGTTAATCTGTCGATTGAAGAAGCCGTAAAGCGTTGCCGTACATTTGTAATCAGCAAGTATCTACTGCACCATGTACGAACTTCTGGCACGTACACCAAAGGCGACAAGATTGCAGATGACACACTAGCAGCAGCATTTAAAGTCGCGCGCGAGAAAGCAGGCATCAAAGCCGCAGAGGGAAGTACACCGCCAACATTTCACGAAATAAGGTCACTGTCTGAGCGACTCTATAAAAAGGAATACGATCAAGAATTTGCCCAAGCAATCATGGGGCATAAACATGCCAAGATGACCGCAGAATATGATGATCTGCGTGGTGGTGGATGGAAGATAATTGAAGCAAAGAAGAACTAGGGTTTTGTACGAATATTGTACGAATTTTGTACGAATCGCAAAAACCCGCATGGATAATAGCTCTTGGCACATATCGGCTGATTGCCATACAATGACGCTATGAGCTATTTAGAAATTATTCTGCCATTCGGTATACCACCAGCGTCCTTGGCTAAAGAATTAGTCAAGCAACTGAAAACACCCTCACTTGCGGTCCTTTTGGGGCATGTAAAGAACGAACAAAGTCACGACTTTGATGAGTTTGCGCGTTTGCTGCCGCATGAGTTTTGGCTTACGCAACACTTCAATCAAACGACCTCTCGAGTTAATAGCCCAGCACTCAGTCATAGTCGTATGCAAAGTTTTGGCATACAAGTGCCTGCAGGTTATTGGTTTAGCTTAAGTCCTATTCATATTCATATTGCGCGCGATCACATGGTTATGACCGATCCGCGTCGTCTCGACATTACAGAGCAAGAATCACACGCACTTTTTGAAGCTGCAAAAGAGATTTGCGAAGAACTTGGAAAAACACTCCTCTATGGTGATGCGAAGACTTGGTTTTTGAGAGCGGATGATTGGGCGACACTGCAAACAGCAAGTTTGGATGCCGCAGCCGGTCACAATATGGAAATTTGGATCGCTAAAGGTGAGCATGAAGTAGCATGGCGCAAATTGCAAAACGAAATTCAAATGTTGTGGCATATTCATCCCGTAAATCAACAACGTGATGAGCAAGGCCGAAACACGATCAATTCGGTTTGGCTACATAGCGGCAGCGCGGAACTTCAACAATGGCATTGTCAGTTTGGTCTGAATCACTTTTCTGGTTTGAATCCAGCGTCAAGCAAGGCAGAAGCAAAACAAAGTGTCTTGATTGACGACTTACTCGAGCCTGCTCTCAATAGCGATTGGGGTAATTGGCTTGCGTGTGTCAATCAATTAGAGCAGAACTGGTTTGCACCTGCATTGCAAGCTCTGCAAAGTAAGCAAATAAAGACTTTGAATTTGGTGTTAAGCGATGGCCAAAACTTAAGTGAATTGACTTGCCAAGCGCCGCAGACATGGAAGTTTTGGCGCAAACCTAGCTTAGATATCTTATTGAAATTGGCGCATCAATCACAGCAAAAACCTAACAGCTAGTTCATCTATCAGCTCCTTATAATTTACGCATTTATCTTCGATTGATATGACACGCATCAGCACCCGACCCTATGCATTTCGTCAGGCAGAATTACTAAAACAAAGTGGTTTGCACCCGGTGCTCGCACGTCTATTTGCGGCGCGCGGCATTCTGAGTGCGGAAGAACTTTTGACCGATTTGCCTGCCCTCATTCCACCAAATCGTTTGCTCAATAGCGAAAAAGCGGCAAAATTTCTCGCCGATGCCATTGCCGCCAACAAGAAACTCGTGATTGTCGCCGATTATGACTGTGATGGCGCTACTGCTTGTGCAGTCGGCTTGCGTGGTTTGCGTATGCTGGGAGCCGAAGTCGATTACATCGTGCCGAACCGATTTGAATATGGCTATGGCTTAACACCAGAAATCGTTGAGCTCACAGCACGTGAGAAGTCCCCGGATATTATCGTTACCGTCGATAACGGTATCGCCAGTATAGACGGTGTCGCGGCGGCAAACGCTCGCGGCATTGAAGTGCTCGTAACGGATCATCATTTACCAGCCGATACTTTGCCGCAAGCGAGTGTGATCGTGAATCCGAATCAACCATTTTGCGACTTCCCGAGCAAAAATCTCGCTGGCGTTGGCGTCATGTTTTATGTATTGCTGGCATTGCGTGCCGAACTGCGACAACGTGGTGCGTTTGGTCAACAAAATCAACCAAAACTCGACACCTTACTTGATCTAGTGGCGCTGGGAACCGTCGCTGACGTCGTCAAGCTTGATCCCAATAATCGTATTTTGGTGGCGCAAGGACTCAAACGTATGCGCGCTGGACGTATGCATGCTGGCATCGCAGCCCTATTCCGTGTTGCCGGTCGTGACCCGCGTTTAGCTAGTCCGTTCGATTTAGGTTTTGCAGTTGGACCCCGCTTAAACGCGGCCGGACGTTTAGCGGATATGTCATTAGGCATAGAATGTTTGACGACCGACGATGAAGGACGTGCATGGCAAATCGCACAAGAGCTTAATAGCATCAACGCTGATCGCAAAGACATAGAGCGCGAAATGCAAGATGTCGCCCTCCTCCATCTTGATGATTTTCAGGCGCAAGACACTCACACCATTACCGTCTTTGACGAATCTTGGCACCAAGGCGTGATCGGCATCGTCGCATCCCGTTTAAAAGATAAATTTTTTCGCCCCACGATTACTTTTGCACCTGGTGATGAAGGCTTAATTAAAGGTTCGGGTCGCTCAATACCAGGCTTTCACTTACGCGACGCCTTAGATTTAGTCTCAAAACATGCACCCAGTCTGATACAAAAATTTGGCGGGCACGCGATGGCCGCTGGTTTGACGATACGCGCCGAGGATTTCGCTGCGTTTCAAAC
>JAYVHZ010000324.1:0-10103 GCA_043770645.1 Undibacterium sp.
CAGATTTTTTTCCCATTGGGACGGCATGCCATAGCCAGTTGAAGCGACTGGCTGGCCCAAGGTTTTGCTGTGCTCTGGCAACTCTAAAATAGCCTTATCCCCATCTTGGCTGCTTGCTGCTGCAACGGCGGTTGAAGCGACACCTGCACCCATCATCAATGCCTTACCCATAAAGCCTCGACGTGCCTTACGCGCTTCTTCTAGCTTCGCTTCATCTAGGAACCCTTCTGGTGCCTTAATGATGCGGCCTATGATTTTTTTCAGTTCATCAGACACCGGAACACTCCTTTTTCACATAACATTTGCAATCAATCAAATAACTACATACGCATATAATCATACAGAGATCAGGAAAGCTCAAGAAGTTTTAGTGATGCAGTGCAATATATTGTGGAATATTTGGTAATTTCGCGTCTATCTCCTGATTTAATTCGTTTTACTGTGTTGGTTAACTGCGTCAAGTTAAGTTTACTAAATAACTAAATAGCGATAGAGTGATATTAATGCGAAGTTTCTTATTTATGAAAGTTCGAAATTACCCCACCACAACATCGGAGACTTACAAATGAAAACGACAACAATAAGCAAAACCACTGCACTACTTATCATGACGAGCGCTCTACTGACAGGCTGCGGCACTATCGGCGCGGTAAACAATTTAGCCGATGGCGCAGGTTCTGAATCCATGAAAATGTGGGATCGCTGGGTAGATTCAAAAGGCGATATCGCAGTTGCGACCACTTGGGAACGCAAGGTCAAAGATGGTGTGACCATTGAACAAATTGAACAATCACTGCAAAGTATTGCGGTCGAAGACAATATGCGTTCCGTCGGTGAACTGCCCCTCTCCAAAGAACTTGAAGCACGTTCGGGTAAAAAAGAAAAATTCCTAAAGGTGTATTCGTATTGCTCACCAGCGACGGCGCGAAAAATGGTCGATTTCAGTCCACATATGGCTGCTTACTTGCCTTGCCGAATTTCTGTCGTCGAGAAAGAGGATGGCTTGTGGATGTACACTTTGAACATGGACATGATGATCAAAATGGGCCGAAAGTTACCACCGGACTTAGCAGCAGATGCAATGAAAGTGCGTGAAACGATTTGGAAAATGATGGAAAAAGGATCTCAAGGCGATTTCTAAATAAAAAAGCGGGCAATTGAATTCATTGCCCGCTTTCGAATAGGGATTTAGATCAACACTAAGGTTATTTTTTCACATCCATTAAGAGAGTTTCCGAAACAATACCTATACGGTCAGAAATTTCACGGCACACAGACTGACAAAGCACTAGTGTACGCTGATCATCTACGCGATAAAAAACCTGTGTACCGTCTTTTCTCTTTGCAAGAATTTTTCCTCGGTATAGCAAACCAATTTGTCTCGACACATTCGCTTGTGTTGACGCCACAGCAGTCACAATTTCCCCTACTGACTTTTCACCTTTACATAGAGAATTCAATATTTTGAGGCGAGTTGGTTCAGAAAAGAGAGAGAAATGATTCGCAACCTCTTCAAATAATGCATCTTCTTTCACCCTTGATAGATTCTCACTCATAGCACTCCATCTCTATATGATTAATTAGGTATATACTTGATTCTAGACTCGATTTAAACTAAGGCAACAATTCATTTAGCAATTTTGCGCCTTTGGTTTAGCCGAATGACGAAAAAGGTCTAGCAATAAGTCGATAGGAAGCTCAGCACGACAGAAACGAATTTCTAAATTAGCGCAAATCCAAGAAATCAACGGAATCATATTTAAGATCATGTCCTCCAAAATCATTCCTATTTTGATCAGCCCATTTCAAAAAAAACAATGGGAACAAGATCTAGCATCTTTCGGCTTACACGCAACGGGATCATTCACAGATCAATTTGCAAGACCATTGCAAGATTTACGCATATCGGTTACAGATCGATGCAATTTTCGGTGCACTTATTGCATGCCGAAAGAGGTTTTCACGAAAGACTATCCTTACTTAGCACAAACTGAACTACTGACTTTCGAAGAGATCGTTCGGATAGCAAAAACTTTTGTTAAGCATGGCGTCAAAAAAATTCGACTTACTGGAGGAGAACCCCTCTTACGTAAAAATATCGAGGACTTAGTTGCGGTGCTAAGTCAATTGCGCACAGTCGATGGTCAAAAAATTGATTTAGCACTCACAACAAATGGTGCCCTGCTAAGCAAAAAAGCGCGTGTTTTAAAAGAGGCTGGATTAGACCGTATCACCGTCTCACTTGACGCACTCGATGATACGATTTTTAAGCAGATGAATGATGTCGACTTCCCAGTCAATAACGTTCTCGATGGCATCCACACCGCGAGCAAAATGGGTTTTGAATCACTCAAAATTAATATGGTAGTGAAACGCGGAGTTAATCATGAGCAGATCGTTCCCATGGCACAGTACTTTAAAGATCAAGCACACGAATTACGGTTCATCGAATTTATGGATGTGGGAACTTCCAACGCTTGGAAACTAGATCAAGTCGTACCCAGCTCGGAAATCATCCGATTATTAAGTGACGCTGGCATGCAGCTCATTGCAATGGATGCCCGCAGCCCAAGTGAAACAGCGAAACGCTGGAAACATCAAGATAGCAAAGGCGAAATTGGTTTCATCTCTAGCGTTAGTCAGGCGTTTTGTCACACCTGCTCGCGCGTTCGTTTATCGGCGCAAGGAAAAATCTATACCTGTTTATTTGCGACGAAAGGTCATGATTTGCGAAAAATTATCCGTGATCATGGAGCCGTCGATGCAGATCAAAAACTAGAGCAACTTATTCGACTCATCTGGGAAGACAGAACAGATCGATATTCTGCAACTCGTCTTGAACAGTCAACAAGTAAGGGCAATGCTGATAGAAAAAAGATTGAGATGTCCTATATAGGCGGTTAGAAACTTTAGATAATTCATGTTACCCAATTTGAAGTGCTGTTGATTCCAAATAGAGAAAACGATGACCAATATGTTGCCAACAAAGAAGCTACATAATAATCCCACCACGGAAGTAACATCGATCCACGATTCTATGCACAAAGAACACGGCATTCGCCCCAACCTCGCACAATTTCTCCACCAACTTTTGCAAGTCTTGATGGTGGGCTTCACCATAGGGATGACGCGTACTGTCATACCAGCTTTGGCAGAATCTGATTTTGGTGTGCCAAAGAATTCCTTTTTATTGCTAAGTTCTTTCGTCGTCGCCTTTGGTCTGGTTAAAGGCATCATGAATTTTGTGGCGGGACGCTTATCTGAAAAAATCGGACGAAAGAAAGTCCTACTTACAGGATGGCTAATCGCCCTGCCGATTCCGGTGATGATCTGGTATGCACCGCATTGGAATTGGATCGTCGCAGCGACGGTCTTATTGGGTATCAATCAAGGTTTAACTTGGTCGATGACGCAGACCTCTCAACTCGATATTACTAAATTAGAAGAGCGCGGATTGACTCTGGGTCTCAATGAGTTTGCTGGTTATCTTGGCGTCGCGCTAGCAGGTGTCATGACAGCCTATCTAGCAAGCCATTTTGGGGCACGTTTTGGATTGCTACTATTTGGCTTAAGTATTATTTCCACGGCAGTCATCTTCACCCTGTTGTGGCCTCAAGATACCTTGCCATGGGCAAAACTAGAAGCCTTAAAACACGACACAGGCAATACGCCCGCTCTGCGACCTCGCTACCCTGACAAGATTGCGCTCAATCCCAGTACCAAAGACATATTTCTGTTAATGAGCTGGCGCGATAAGCGCTTAATGGCTTTAAGTCAGGCCGGTTTAGTAGAAAAATTCGTCGATGCGCTGGTGTGGATTTTTTATCCAATCTTTCTATATCAAAAAGGATTGAGCTTGCCGACTGTCGGCTGGATTATCGGCATCTATGGCTTAGTCTGGGGCGGCTCACAATTATTCACGGGCAAACTCTCCGATCACATAGGTCGACATCGTCCGAACGTCTGGGGTATGTGGCTCTGTGGTATTGGCGTAATGAGTATGGTCTTGGGGGAAGGCGTATTGTGGTGGTCGCTATCGGCAGCGCTATCGGGCTTTGGGATGGCTTTGCTTTATCCTAATCTGTCAGCTGCCGTCGCGGATATTTCACATCCAGCCTGGCGTGGTTCAGCGATTGGTATCTATCGATTTTGGCGCGATCTAGGCTACGGCATCGGTGCCTTAGGCTTAGGAATAACCGCGCATTTTACGGGCCTCATTGATGCTGCTTTCTGGTTTGTCGCACTCTCCATGTTTGCTTCCAGTGCCTTACTTTGGCACTTCGGTGAAGAGACCCATCCAAGACTCAATCCAGTACGCTCCATCAATCCGTCAACCATTGATCATCAACCTGAAAGTCAACAATGAAATACCTACAATTTCGCAATAAAATCGCCCTTCTATTAAGTTGCATCTGCGTAGGATTGAGCGGCATTGCTTACGCGGATAATAAGAAAATCTTGACGGATGAAATGGAAGCCTATCTCGAATTTGTGGAATATGGCGGCGGTGTGATTTTTGCGGAGCAAATTCCCAAAGAGGACTGGAAAAATATGGTACTGATCGATGCACGCGATGCCAAACAATTCGCTGCCTACCATATTCCTGGTGCAATCAATATTGAATGGCGTCAGGTTCTCACTAAGCGCAACAGCATTCCCAAAGATAAACCTGTACTGATTTATTGCAACAGCGGCTCGTTGTCGGCACAAGCGGGATTTGCATTGCGCCTTGTTAACTGGGAAAACGTCTTAATCTTACAAGGTGGCATGGATGAATGGCGAACTAAAGGTGGCTTCGATGCAGCGTCAAAAGCTGCTAAGTTACCCTCACATTAATCGGCATCAAAATCTTGCGCCATGTTGTTTTATCTCAGAATTTCCGGTGTATTTTCTGTGGAGTGAGACAAAATTTACAGCATCATTGCAGGTCAAAAATATCAAGCTTTTAAATGGAATCGATTATGTTCGGACGAATACTATTATTTGTGCTGATACTCACTTCACTTAGCTTTAATGTTCGAGCGCAAAGACAAGCATTACAGTTTGGGAGAAATGAAAAACTGCCCGAACAAGACATAGCCGAGGCAATTTTCTTGACCGCGCTGAAAAACATTAAGTTGCCCGTTCAAATACAGGCTTTACCACCAGCCCGCGCTACCAAATACAATAAATCATTACATTTATCAGGTGAGATTGCGCGCATTCATAGCTATGGAGAAAGTCACACCGACCTGATACGAGTCATCCCTTCCTACTACCAGTTGTACAGCGCTGTCTATGTCAAAAAAAATAGTCCCTTGCAAATCGAATCGATAAAAGACCTAAAGAATTTGCGAGTTGGTCATGTGCATGGTGTCCAACACAGCCTAGACATCGTTAAGGGATTGAAGAATGTACAAACCGTCTCTGAATCGAAAAATCTTTTTAATATGCTATTCGCTGATCGCTTCGACGCTGTCATTACGGCCACTATTGATGGAGATCTAATATTGGGACAGATGAAATTGGTCAACGATGTACGATCAACCGTGCTTGGTAGAAAGGAATTATTTGTTTATCTAAATCAAAGCACCGCCCATTTAGCAAAAGAAATTGGTACAGAGTTGACGCGAATGAAGAAAAATAATGAAATAGAAAAAATCATAGAAATAAAACGCATAGAATTAACTCGATCAAAGCCGCCGATACAAATCAATTAAGGCAATTTATCCACGAGAGAATCTAAATTAGCGCAATTTTGCCAAGAAACTTTCTAAGGTCGCATCAGACAACTCCCCAATTCGACTATCGATGAGAATGCCATTGCGATCATAAAATAAAGTCGTTGGTGTTCCTATTGAACCTGTGGCACGCGCGAATTCAGCTTGGTAGTCCAACAGCACATTTTGCAAATGCAAATTTTCTTTATTCAGATAAGCTTGGGTTGTCTCGAGACTCTCGGCCTGATTCGCGAAAACAAAAGCAATATCGGGATTACTAACTTGCGCTGCCTGCAGCACAGGCATTTCGCGTCTGCATGGCGGACACCAGGTGGCCCATAAATTGACGACGACAGGCTTGCCACGAAATTGCGTCATCGGGACTTGCTTATCATCTAGCGAAGGTAGGCTCAACATAGGTAAGCTCGCTGGCGGTCGTTGCGAGGATAGATAAAGCGTACCGCCACTCCAGACCACGCCACCCGCAAATAAAGCGATCAACAAAGGTTTTCTTAATCGTGGCACGTAACGAGTCAAGATGAAAGCGGTAAATAATCCAGCAAGGATAGCCGTAGCAGAAATAAAGCCACCATCACGTATATCAACCATACTAAAAGGCTTATCGGCATACATGGGAAAGTACGACACGACAAAGGGAATTCGACCACCCAAAAATACGGTCAACGCAACAATCCAAAGTGCCTTCTCAACTTGCACACCTTCTTTCTTAGCCAAGTATTCTGCCAGACTAAAAACAATCACCACAGAAACGATCAGCAAGACTAGTTGTGCAGAAAAAAGAAAAGGACCTAACTGAAATGCATCCAAAATAAGCTCACATTCGAAAAATTGAAAATTCTAGTGGCCAATTGTAGCGTTTTATTTTATCTGGCATCGATAAGACCTAAAGTCGATCAGGCACATCGGCAAAATTTAAAGACGCATTGACCCCGCCGGTGAATCTTTAGCTTTAGGTTCACACCTAAATCCGCTGCTCATCGTGCAGAACCAGTAACTCCATCTCTTCAAACGATCACCATCCCCTCACGAAAGCTAAAAGGCTGACAACACGATCTGAAGCAACCGTATCTTTATCTGTCGGGCATAAGAGTTTGAGCAGTGGCGCTCTACTCAAATCACGGAAACATAATGATCAAACTAGGCTCTACATCGAAAATGCTCGTGTGAAAAAACATCAATGCTATAACTGAGGGAAAGTACCAAACGAAAATTGGTAATAGGTGATGGTCAAAGAAGTGGGACGAGCATTAGACGATGACATCGTATGCTTCAGCAGCATATTGAGACAAAGGCATCGACACAGAACACAATCCTACAAGCCCATTACACAACACAAAAAACTGACCATAAAATGACAAAAGGGTCACAGACCGAAATCTGTAACCCTTTGTTTCTACTACGTATTCTGTGGGGTGGACGATGGGGCTCGAACCCACGACAACAGGAATCACAATCCTGGACTCTACCAACTGAGCTACGACCACCACTGAATTTCACTTTTTAACATCATCAACAAGTGAGCCTCGCATTATACGAGAAATACTGAGTTCAGGCAAACATTTTCGAGTCTAAGAGGATTTCATCCATTGAAGCAAGGAATCTGCCCAAAAAAAATGCCCACCAAAATCAGGCGGGCAAATATCCGTTTAAGGACAAGACTACAACATAAACATAGAAGCTGAATAACTATAGTCAATCCTGAGATGATCAATTCAAATTTTTACAAATTATTACTAATTCACCAAGAAGATACAAAGGAAGAAAAAATGATCTCTTCGGTCTTTAGATAGACATGCCTTGATTCGCGTCTTTCACCTTCAACAAAGCCTCCAACAACAAATCCGGATTCCCTGCAGCGAGTTTTTTTGTATCTGACAAAGTTTGACGAAATGCGCGCGCGCCGATAAGACCAAAAGTAAGTCCCAGCATGTGGCGGGTAATGCTATTCAGTTTTAGACCTTTACCATTTTCCCCAAATCGCAGTAACTGAGCTCGTATGTAAGGCAACATAGCAACCACGACTTCCTCACGAGTTTTCGCAGGAGTACTATCGCCATAATAACGTGCGTCAAAACTCGTCATCAAATAGGGATTATGATAAGCCTCACGTCCAAGCATAACGCCATCGACATGCAGCAAATGATGATCGATTTCTTCGACTGTTTTAATGCCACCATTAATAATGATTTCCAAGGAAGGAAAATCCTTTTTTAACTGATAGGCATATTCATATTTGAGCGGTGGCACTTCGCGATTTTCTTTTGGCGATAAGCCTTTCAAAATCGCATTTCGGGCATGCACGATAAAAGTACTGCATCCAGCTTCAGAAATCTGCCCGACGAAATCTCGCACAAAGGCGTAAGAATCAACATCATTAATGCCAATACGATGTTTGACAGTAACCTCAATATCGACCGCATCGCGCATCGCCTTGACGCAATCGGCAACCAAAACTGGCTCGGCCATCAGGCAAGCACCAAATGCGCCCTTTTGTACTCGTTCAGAAGGACAACCACAATTCAAATTAATCTCATCATAGCCCCATTCTTGGCCACGCTTGGCGGCAAGCGCAAGTTCCGCCGGCTCACTGCCCCCCAACTGCAATGCAACTGGGTGTTCCTCCTGATTAAAATCCAAATGACGTGCGATATCTCCATGCAGAATCGCACCTGTGGTGACCATTTCTGTATAAAGCCAAGTATGGCGAGAAATATGACGATGAAACAAGCGGCAATGGCGGTCTGACCAGTCCATCATGGGGGCCACGGACAAGCGGCGCGAAGGCAAAACAGGAGAATTCACAGTATTAGGAAGCAAAAAATCAAACAGGCCGTATTGTACAGCCTGTCTCTTCGATGTGCTTCTTTGGCGTACCGAAACGCAAGCGTTATCGATGAATCACTACCATTAAAGCTTTTGCTTCCGTCTTGCCAACATTGCGTATCGCATGGGCTTTATCAGCTTCGTAACGAGCAGTGCCGCCAACTTTCAGCTTCTTTTTATAACCCTCGACTTCCACCTCGATACTACCTGTGATCAGGGTCAGATGTTCCGTCGTCCCCGGATCATGTGCATTTGACACTAAAGCTCCGCCAGCGACTAAAGTTAACTCGTACCACTCAAAACGTCCTGCTAGCTCCATGGGTCCGAGTATTTTTAAAATATAGCCCGAATGCTCACCTGGCAAAGTCGGTGTTTCGTGTGGTTCCAGCATACGAATGAGGTCGACCTTGGGAACTTCGGCAGTGAGTAATTCAGCAATCCCGATTCCAAGCGCATTCGCCAGACGCCAAGCCACAGCAATCGTTGGATTGGCTTTTTCCCGTTCAATTTGCGACAGCATGGACTTCGAGACTCCCGCAGTGCGGGATAAGTCTTCCAAAGTTAAGCCTCGATCGAGCCGTAAACGCTGTAAAGTTGCCCCTACCTCTGGCGGTGCGGCGGGCGTAATCACGGGGGTAAGCACTTTTTTCATAGTTTCGCTTGCAAAAGTAAATAAGCATAGATAATATTCGCTATATTGAATTTTTGTTCGATATATTGAATATTATCAAAAGTAAGAAATTTTCATGAATTCGATCTATCCATAACTAGGTAACCAAAATTCAGCATTTTTTCCATCATACCAGAAGCCACTTTCCTGTCAGGAGATAAATATGAGCAATACGATAAGCACGAAGAAGAATTCCTTTTTTACGGGTTTAGCTAGTAATCTGGACGGTTTGCGTGAACAAGGTTTGTATAAGCCAGAACGCGTCATTTCCTCCCGCCAAGGATCTTTAGTGCAATGCGATGACGGTCGTCACTTGATCAATCTCTGCGCTAATAACTATCTGGGCTTATCTGGTGACGAAGAAACAGTCCAAGCGTCAATCAAGGCAACCGAGCAATATGGTTATGGTCTTTCTTCTGTGCGTTTCATTTGCGGCACGCAAACGGTACACAAACAATTAGAACGCGCGATCGCGGACTTTCTCGGTATGGAAGACACGATTTTGTATGCCGCCGCTTTTGATGCGAATGGTGGCGTGTTTGAACCTTTGTTCGATGAAAATGATGCGATTATTTCTGATGCTTTGAATCACGCCTCCATCATTGACGGCATTCGTCTGTGTAAAGCGGCGCGTTTTCGCTATGCACACAACGACATGGCCGATCTGGAAAAACAATTACAAGCCGCAGCGGATAAACGTCATCGCGTGATCGTCACGGATGGAGCCTTCTCTATGGATGGCACGATTGCACAACTCGACAAGATCTGCGATCTAGCAGATAAATATGATGCACTAGTGATGATCGATGAATGCCATGCGTCTGGCTTCCTCGGCAAGAATGGTCGCGGTACGCATGAACATCACAATGTCATGGGCCGCATCGACATCA
>JAYVHZ010000325.1:0-5960 GCA_043770645.1 Undibacterium sp.
AATAGTGCCTTCACCGTTGAAGGCTTGAGATAGAATTGTAATTTTGAATTTCGGAGTTGGTATGCTTTGTTTTCTCCGCGTAGCGGCTTCGTCCAACAAGACAATCGATCGGACTGGCCGCGATGCGGCTGTGTTCTTTATTAATTTGTGGGCGGCCAGCCGTTCATTTCGGCGTTAGACGTCATATGCGCAAAACATTCACCGCACTACTGTTCATCTTCGCAAGCTCTTTTGTATGGGCAGCAGAACCACCCAAAGCAGTTCAAGCCTCATCTTTTGTCGTCGTCACCGAGGCACGCCTTCCAGATCCGGAGAAATTCCGAGCAACTCTCGAAGCCAGGCTCAAAGGGAGACTGAAGATTGATCACTTTGAGAGCGACGGGAAAGAAGTCATCCTCCTTCGCGTAAAGGGCGGGACGGTCATGGTCGGCCTGATTGGTGCGCCGCTTCCGAAAGGCACGGTCGATGATCTGTGTCCGAGCGCTTGGTATTGGAAGGCAGCGTGCGAAGTCACGTCCAAGCACAAGGCACAAATCTACGTAAGCGTCCTCCAAACCAGCTTGACGAAACTGGAAGCTGCGCTTCTCCAAACAGATGTCGTAGCGTCACTAATGGATGAGAACGCTCTTGCCAGTTACTGGGGGTCAAGCCTTCAGTCTCGTGACGCATTCCTAAAGCAGAGCGCTAATGCTAGCCTAGCCAACCCTCCCATATGGCTCTGGGTCAATTTCCGAGTTACCAATGAACCCAAGGGAATCTCGATCTCGACCGATGGAATGGAGCGCTTTGGCCTCCAAGAGATTGAAACCAAGGAAGTCAATCGAAAAGGACAAGATGTGTTCTTCCTACTTCTTGACACGGCCCAGTACCTCATTCAAAAGGGACCAGTGATCCAAGACGGAGAGACGATCGGAGAGTCACCCTCACTGAATATCCGAGTTCGTCAAGGTCCGTCGTATTGGCGCGATGGAGTAACCGTGTATCGCATCGTATTCCCTTAAGGGTGAGATGACGTCTAAGTCTTCCATCAAGACGACGTCACCCGGTAAGCTGGGCGTTGTCTCTCATATCAAAGATGAATATTTTCGATGCAAGTTCCGTGCGCAATTGGAAGCGATAGCGTACAAAAAATGTTGGGTACATAAATGAGCGAGATCAAAATTAGTGACGCTGAAAACCCTAGCCCGTTAGCAGTGAGTTGTGGACGCTTTATGTTCATTTTTGTCGGACTCATAATGCTTGGAGTGGGTGGGTGGTTTTTGTATGACAAACAAAATGATCAAGTTTTTCTTGCTGCAGTAGTAGCAATTAGTGGTGTTATAAAAATTTGGTGCGGTCTTTCGATGAAAGATAAAACTGTTGCTCATTTTGGTTTTTGGTTGCCATACTTTTTAGGTTGAATAACTGACTTGTGGGGTTTAGCTAACATGGCAATCAAGTTGGAATCTGCGCATATAGCCGTCTCGACGGTCATCACATTGGTAAATGTTTTCACTTCAAGTTAAATGTCACATGAACGTTATTCATTTCGGCTCGCAGTCCGAGTTTATTGAGATCGAATTACCTAAGTCGTTTTCAGATGAAGGATGGGCGCAGATTGATGTTGAGATTGCGGTGAATTGCTTTCGCGGCAAAGTAAAACCATGGGTTGATTCTGGTGACTTTGAGCGATTCACGAAAGCTCTACGCAGCCTATACGACACTTTAAAAGGCGAGGCCGAATTTACACCACGTGAAGGACAATTTACGTTAAAGATGGTCGGAAAGAGCGGCGGTCGTATTGAAGTTTCGGGTGAAGCATGGTCACAAGCAACATATGAAAATAAATTGGAGTTCACGCTAGATCTTGATCAAACGTATTTGCTTTCGCCATTATCCGAATTAGAAAGTATCATGGCTCGGCGCGTGAAAAATGACATTTAGCATGACTTTCGAAAATGACGCACGAATATGCGCTTTTTTAAAATTTATTGATTGGCGCGCGCGCCCTTTAAATCAGCGTTATGCAGAAATAATATGAAACATAGTCCAGAAAAAATCACCTTAATAGCAGAGGCGATATTCTCCAAAGAGACTCTGCGGGTAGTAGAAGGATATTCTGATTTCGATCGAGAGCCAATTGAGTTTTTTTTGTTCTGGCGAACTTGTTCGTTACTTGACGAGTAACTTAATCGACAAACAGAGCAACATAGATATTCGAATTGTGTATCCTGACATGGGATATGATTTAACTAAGGAGAAAATCACTCTTAACCAAGATAAAGTTATAGGTAACAAGTATCGATATACTTGGTCTGGTTGGGGGCAAATAATCCTTCAGCTTGATGGTGCTGAACGAAATGTTCAGATTAATCGAGTGACATCAAATTCAGAACAAAGGGCAAGAAAATGGAGTGGTGTTCACCCCGAGCAAGAACCAATAGAGAGTTGGAATTGGGAGGCCGTAGAGAAACACACAAAAAGGCTTCAGCGTGTGCTTAAAAAAATTGCATAACAAGTGGCTCCTGCGGATTGGGTTTAACTGGCAGCTTTTCTGCGGCGCTGCGCTGGCAAAGAAGGTGCCAGTTAAACCCAACCGCAGAGCCAGGTGTTAAGCGTCAGGAATCGAATGGACTGGAAGCCAATTTCCGAATCGTCACTCTGGGATCTCATCAATGAGGCCGAGCAGCGCATGGATGTTCGACAGGCGCGCCTTTGGGAGGTCATTCGTGTGCCTCCACAAAAGTGGTATGAGAAATCATATGGAGAATTCGGAGGAGGTTTCTGGGTTGTAGCGATTGTGGGTGTTACGGTCATTTGGTACAACGACATTGAAGATGGATTCAACCGATCCTCTTATTCGCAATTTGGCACAATCGGTGAATATTGGTGCAACCAAGATGAGCTTGAGCACGCATTGCAACAAGTGATTCACAATATTGAGACTGGACAAAATCACGCGCTGAAATGTAGTCCACCGATCTCTGGTACATATGAACCCGCTTAACATGACTATCGAAAATAACGCGCGAATATGTGCCCTTTTCAAATCTGCATGATGCACCATGAAATTTAAACTTTCCTTAATTACTTTTGTACTAGCATCTTTCATTGCGCAGATATCTTTTGCGAATGAATCAAGAGAAGATGTCATTCGCAAATTAATCAAATCCAATCTTCACTTTAGTGTGCATTGCATGTGTCGAGCGATCACTGATGAAACGATGCCAGCCGTTCTAAAAAAAATATCCGAAAGTGATATCCCTGTGCTTATCAATCTACTTGGTGACAACGATGTTACTAAATATGGAGCGGAACAAGCTTTAGTATTTTTTGGAGAAGCTTCACTCCCAGAATTGAAAAGAGTCGTTTCGTTACGTGATGGCAGACACTTTGCTGCGGCTTATGTTATTTCTAAATTAGAGTCTGTGAAAAACAAGTGAATTGGTGAATGCTCTTTGTATGCATAACAAAAATTTCGACGGTGAGTTGCCGATCATGACTTCACTAATATTTATAAACTTGGCGGTGATCCCGTCAAATCAGCATTAAATGCCATGTTGAAAATTGTCACATTAGGTTTCTTTTTATTCTCATCCCAAGCAGCGCTAGCTTGTAGCTGTTCGAAGCCGCAGGTTCCTGAAACAGTGAGAAATTATGCGCACATATTTGAAGGCCAAGTAGTCTCAATAGCATTCACAAATCGCAACGATGGAAAGTATGCTCCCTTTGTCGTCGCGACGGTCGAATTTAACGTGCGTAAAATGATAGCGGGTTCACCGGCGGAAACGATTAAAGTACAATTTGGGGGCTCTACATCGTGCGACCTTGAAGAACCTCAATTTATGGTTGGGCAGACATGGTTGATCTCTGATAAGCACGTTTATTTGGAACGCGAAAATCATGGAATTGCTGATTACAAAAAATGGAAGCCCAGTGGTACTTTTCATGCAAATTATTGCAGCTTGCGAAAGCTAATAACGTCTGAGACAAAGTGAGAATTGTATTTAACATGGCACTCGACTCGGGAACAGTGCACTTTGCATTTTCGAAATCCGAATTTTTTCAACCGTCTGCTTTTCGGTTGCCGCAAATTGTGCGCAGTTCCGATCAGCTTAACTCTATTGGGCTTACTCCTAAATGAAGGCAGTTACTATTGAAACAGATTCCACATTCCAAAGTCAGAATGAAATTACTGAAATTGAATATAAATCTGGGCGTTTAGAAATTACTTCACAGTCGCTAGATGCTACTCGAATTGTTCGAGTAAGTTTTTTGGAGATCGCTGGATTTAGAGTTCTCGATGAGGGGGATTTGTTGGAATTCTGGCCTACATGTTCTAGTCCAAATGGCTGGGTCTTTCAAATAATTGAAGGCGGTTGGTTTGATCAAGAACGACAGCGGGCAGGATTTATTCGTGGCGATATCAAGGAAATCAAAGAATATCTAGTTACTGGAGTAGATGAATGTGTAAATGTTTTTGCATGGTCACCTCCAAATATACATTTGGCTACCTCGTAACATGACAGTCGATCGGAATCGCGAATGAATTTTTTGTTTTATTTAAAACCTGTGGTCGCGTTCCGATCATCACTGCGTTATGTGTTGGACGTATTATGAAACCACCAGAGACAATTGATGGAGCAATAGTAATTGAGTGGGCATGGTCTGGGCACATCCCTTTCGGTGTAATTAAATCCGCCGAAAGCAACGAAGCTCCCATTGAAATATATGGGCTAGCCCTTTGTCAGTATATAGATGCTAATGTGACTTACCGTTTTAGTTGCAATGCAAAGTGGGAAACTGAACAAGATTTCGATTATTCGTCAGTAGAAGATGCAAAGGCAAACATTCCTCAACAGTATAGAAATGTCCCCATTCATTGGATTAAATATGTACAAAACACATAACTATTCAATCGAGTATATGCTTGCCTTCGGCAAGCATCGGACGTCGCTATGCGACGCCGCTCTTTTCAAACCTTAGGCGTCACTCCATGCTCAGTCGCTCGCTTCTACTCCTACTCGCTTTCGCAAGTGTGTCGTGCACCAGCAGCCGAGTCGCAGTCAATCTCGAACAAGCATCGATTCGTACAATTGACCACGCCACTCTTTTTCCAGGGTCTCCTGTTGTGCAGCACGATCGCTCTTTGCGACATGTGCTGCAGCTCAATATCTCTAGCCAAACTGATCTGCTTAAGTACTTCGAGGATCGCCACACGCAATTGCGGGTTCGGTGTTGGGTTGAAGGCAGCACGGACAGGAAGGAATACACTGGTTTCGCTATCGGGCCAATTACAGAGAAATCTATCGGCGAGACTACGTCTCATCATTACACTATCTATTCGTTCATTGACCTAGAGGCGGACGACGTCCAATACAAGAACGGAAAGCCCGCATCAACGATGGATCTCCGACTTGCTCGCTTTGACGCACTAAAATGTCACCTTCTCGGTGTGGTAAAGGCGCCGGTGCCGTATCCACAATCAAATGACCTCATCGTGTCATCCAGCACCTTTCGAGAACTATTGCGCGCTGAATAGCCGTCGTTTGTACCGAACAATGTTGGGCTTCACTTTGTTCAGTCGCAACCTACGTGCGGATTTCTTGAATTCACAATCCCCTATCCAGCAATTGCAACTGCTGTTTAAATATTTTCTTCAAACGATACAGTTGCGCAGGCCTGTGCGCTCCAGCGGTTTCAAATTCTCCTGGGATCGCTTCTAGCATATCCATCTCAGTGATTTTTCTGCGGAAGCTGACTTTGTTCAGTGCTTCGCCCATTAAGAATTCATAGACGCGTTGAAGCTGCGGCAGGGTGAAGGTCTCGCCCGCGAGATAGCAGGGTAGGGATGAATATTGACTTTTGCTACGCAGACGTGAAACCGCGGTTTCCAAAATGCTGCGATGGTCAAATGGTAGTGACGATGGACGATCCACGCTCACTAATTTGACATCGGGGTGAGCGGCGCTACTGATGAC
>JAYVHZ010000326.1:0-12642 GCA_043770645.1 Undibacterium sp.
TTGCACACCAATGCTTACGATGAAGCGATCACCACACCGACGGATGAGTCTGTACGTCGTGCTTTGGCGATTCAATTGATCATCAACCGCGAATGGGGATTAGCGAAAAACGAAAACCCAATTCAAGGCAGCTTCATCATCGAAGAACTAACCGACTTGGTCGAAGAAGCCGTCATGCAAGAATTCGAGCGCATCGCCGAACGTGGCGGCGTCTTGGGCGCAATGGAAACCGGATACCAACGCGGCAAGATCCAAGAAGAATCCATGCACTACGAGCACCTGAAACATGACGGCACCTTACCTATCATCGGCGTCAATACCTTCCGCAATCCTAAGGGCGGCGAAGCACCACAGAAGATAGAATTGGCACGCTCCACAGACGAAGAAAAGCAATCGCAGTTAACGCGCTTGGCAGACTTCCATCAACGTCATGCGGATGTTGCACCACAAGCCTTGGCAGCGCTGCAGCAAGCGGCGATCAATAATGAAAACGTGTTTGCTAAATTGATGGACGCGGCGCGGGTTTGTTCGTTGGGGCAGATTACGACGGCGTTATTCGAAGTCGGTGGGCAGTACAGACGCAACATGTAAATAACAAGCTGTTAAATCCAATTGGCTGGCACAGCGAGTTGTTGCTTTTCCTCGCAATACTTCAGTATTGCTGTGGGAAGCGCCTAGCCCTGTATCCCGCTAATTGAATTTTCCAGCATGTTATATAACTTCAACTGCCGAATGAAAATCGTTTATGAATCTCAAAAAGTTCTTTAGTATCTTTCGAAGAAATGTGGGAATGCTGCGCGCTGTAAAGCTTTATAGTATTGGAGTCAATCAAGAGGCGATAGACAGAAGTGAATTAATTGATGTTTTGCTCGAGGTGTGCAAGACAAGTTTTGGTGAATACCCGAAGGAATATGACATTTATGGTCCTTATGGTATTCGTAAAGGAGCGAGTGTTGGACTGAAGGCCTTTAGGAATAAACTAGCGAAATTCGGGCACGAAAAATATTATGGATTGATTGGATTCACCGATAATCGATTTGGGTTTCAACTTTCATTCTCACATCAGATCGAAAAAGTTAGCTTTTCTGAATTGATCGTTTGGTATTCCGATAAAATTGATAGAAAAAATTTTGAGGATATCTGTCAACCTCTGCTAGAAACATTTAACGTCAGTTCTGGATTTGAAATAGATATTCCAGAAGACTATTCAGTATCTTCGGAAACGAAGATAAGACGCGGTTGGTTAAGTACATCTGTTGTGGTCTCGTTTGAACATAAAAAATGGATAAAGGATGTGTCAGAGGGCTGTGTCCGCGGACTATTTCGCAACAATATTTTCAATCGTCAACAAGCTGAGAATATGAAAAAAATCGGAATTGAGGGAAATTTCAAATTCGGGGAATTAAGTTTTGTTGAGATTCCAGACGAGAACGATTTGAAGCGAAAACGCAAGTTGCTCGATGATATGTAAAGTCATGTAGGGCTGGTGTAACCCGCGCTGTAAATCACCCGAACGATACATCGTTGAAATATTCTTTCAAGCTTCAAATTACCATCTCGGCATTCTGAAAATTCTGGCGGCGCGGGTTGCACCCGCCCTACGGTGTTTGTCGTTATTTTCGTCTTGGTTGCTTCGTGATACGCTTGTGGTTTTCAACTCGGTAAGGCGCAATGCATTGCGTCCTACAAACACACACCATTGATTTGCCCTCAAGGGAAAACTTGAAGTATGATAGAGCTCTGCAATTATGAGCACAGTCAATCATGAGCACATCTTTCGTCACCCACACGGACATTCAAACACCGTCAATTTCCAAGACCGATCAAAAACGTCTCGAGCGATTGGCCGCAAGTGCAGGACGCACACCGCAAGCGATGTTACGTTTCGTGTTGCGTGATGGATTCGCCGCCTGTGAAGAAGATGTAGCTGAAAGTTTGCGTGCTGATCGTGAATTTCAACAAGGTTCTAGCGCTAGTCATGCGAGCGTTATGCAAGCAGCGAAGAAACGTTTTAAAACCGCATAAATAGTGGCTGACTCAGTGCATTCACTTGCTGTTGTTTGGAGTGCGAGTGCTCAGAGAGCGTTCTTTTCGACCTTGGAAAAAATTGAAAACGAAGATGCAGGAACTGCGCGTCTCGTCATTCGGCGGGTCGACAAATCCATCACCTTAATTACAGCACAACCCAACATTGGTACTTTCACCGCGATGACTGGCGTTCGTCGGTATGCAATTCCTAATACGGGACATACGATTAATTACCGAGTTGCACATGGCGAGTTAAGAATATTGCGCTGGTATCGGCAGCGTCAGCATATCAAGTAAGGTGTATAGGATTCGTCTTGTTTTGCGACCTTTCGCTATATTTTCAAAATCCAGTTTCCAAACTGTCTCCACCCGGTAAGGCGCAATGCATTGCGCCCTACGTTATCAATCACATTCTTTGTAACGCCTCATTCAGAAAAGGAATCACTCGCGCGCTGTAAGCATCCGCCGCATCCCGATAAGCAAAGGTATGATCAACACTGGGCAAGATCATTAGCTCCGTTCTCGCTGCAGCACCGAATGCACGTTGTAGACGTTCGCCATAATGCGGTGGCGTATAAATATCGGCGTCACCGTGTATCAGTAACACCGAGGGATTGCCTTTGACCAGTGCAGCTTGACGTTCTGGTCTGAGATTTCTTTCTAGCGATGGCCAGACGACTTGTGACATGCGGATTGCCGCGTTGGCGACTGGGTAGTGTTTCCAAAAATCGGGCAGGGTGGGGAAGGCGGCTTCTAACACTGCCGCTTGGTAAGGACTGCCTTCGCGTGCGAGTGAACACAAACCCCAGGCTGCGCCGAATGATGCGCCAATGAGTCCGACCGGCTGATGTGGTTGACGTCGCTGCGCCCAGATGCCTGCAGCGAGTATGTCGGCGGGATAGTCGAAGGATTTGCCTTGGCTCTCGCCGAAGCCGTTCGCATCAAAGACCAGTACGTTAAAACCCGCTTGGCGGAATAGCTCGGTGTGACCGTAGCGCAACCAGAATCCTTTTGCAGCTTTGCCCATGGGGTGTGCTAGTACGAGTGTGCCGTTGGCGTTGCCGCTTATCGCATTACTCCACAAGCCTTGCAGATGCGCACCATTGCCACTTTGAAAGCTGACGCGTTCCCAATCCGATTGTGAAATATTGCTTGGCCAAACCCATGGCACTTCAAAACGCCCGAAGAAGGGCTTGCGTAGAATTTTATGGGTCATACTCATAGGATTTCCTTCATTGACGGAATGGGTGCATTATTGTTTGTATTGGACCTAGGATCGACCAGTCGATGGTAGCGCAATCAGAAATTTGCTACAAAGTGCAACTACTCTAATCCAAGAAGGTGGATGGAAAAATGTTGATGGTGTGGGTTGTGTCCAGTCGATGACTATTACAATGGAAGTCTGGTTGGCGATCCGTAAGGAAAAATATGACACACATAAATAGATACGCTTTTCTTCTTTTGATCATGGCTCTGTTTTACACGCAGAACGCGATCGCACAAACTTCGACACGAAGCGCTGGCGAGGGTTGCGTCTGGAAGTCCTATGAGTTTTTGCAATTAGGTATTCGGCTCAACTACAAAGATTGTGCCGACCCTGATAGTCGTTTTGTATTGCGTCAGGATGGCGACTGGATCAAGCAACATCGGCCCGCTGATGACGTGATTTTTGGCAGTCATCATTTGATCCGTGTGTTTTCCAAGCCGGAACACCAATCCATCGAAGCCGCGATCAAAGAGCAAATTGTCGCTGAGATTACCATCTCACAATGGAGGCAAGCATCGCGCAATTTGCGTGATCAGAAATCAGCTCGTGCGGTGTGCAGAGCAGTCGTTGCGAAGCCTCGCCGAGGCCTGTCTGCAAATAAGATTCTGCTAGAAATTTATCCGAAAAACGGCGCTTACTATTCTAAGATAAAGCAGGACTTGAAAAAATTTCCGCGTGATTTTGGTTGTGGTGAATATGGCGCCGGGCAAGGCAGCCGTTATTTTGAATATCACCCTACCAAGTCGAAAACCAGATTTATTTTTGTCGAATTTGGATGGGATGACGATGCCTTATTTGATGAAAATTCGATAGAGATTTTTGAGCCGGAAAAGTGATCTAGATTAGGAAAGAAAAGGCTGGCTGCACTCACCCGACAAATGTAGTTCTATCGATCGACTGTCACGAATGTGAGCGTCGTCGAAACCACCCAGTCAAAGACATCCTATCCCGCGTTGCAGGCAAGACTTCATGCAACATCTCCGCCGACAAAAAAACCACCATGCGACAAGCTACGGGTGAGATGTCTTGCATCGGTAGATTGTGTGGATGTAAGCGTAAAGCACCACCTTGTTCAGTTAGCCAGTTCTGGTTGAGATAGATGACGACAGAGATTGTGCGGGCATCGTCGCTTTGAAAGCGATCCAGGTGTTTGCTGTACGACGCGCCAGGTGTGTAAAAAGAGAAGTGGCTTTCGTAGTCTTCTAGTCCCAAATACAAAGTCTGATTCAATAAGACACGTACTTGTTCCATCATCAGTAAATAGGCATCACAGGCTTTCGATTGTCCCGCTTGCAGCCAGGCGATTTGGTCGCTGCGAACTCTGGTCTGTAGCACAGCCTGCTTGCCGTTACCAACACGCGCAAGTGTTAAGGCATTTGTCTCGCGTAAAACGATACATTCTGTTGCTAGCATGTCGCTTAATTCTTTGGATAAAAAAAGATTGTGTTGTGACCAGCCGTATTGGACTAAGTTGTCACACAGCGTTGCGCGAACGGTGACGGAAATGTCTTTGCTAACTGCTGGAAAGCATAGATGCTGAGTGAGTGAAATAAGCGGCCTCTTTTTGGCGAACGTAGTCGTGAATTTGCATCGTGTAGACCCAAAAAAGAGGGGAGTTTTTCGTCGTATTGCTATTTGCCAAGCAGGAATAACTATGCGTTTTTATTCGCCCAGTAGCGCTAAAGTGTCATTCCATTGCGCCATCCAAGGTGTCAAAAATTCGTGTTCCAAGAATGCGCGTTTCAAGCGTGACATAGGAACCCGATAATTGTCATTCAGACCTAATGCGAGTGTCACTGGATTCCATCGCCACTTATTCTTGGCGGACTTGGCACTGCTTTTTATTCGTGCACCGTCATCGCCAAAAATGGCGTCACCACTCATCAAGGCAACTTCTAAATTGATTTTTACCAGGCCAGCAAAAGCCAGTAAGACCTGCTCTTTGCTGATGCCATTGTTCGATTCTGAGATAGTCGGTTTTTGATCTTTGTCAGCTTGTGCGGCTTTGTTGATCTGTGCCACCAAGGCATTTAAATCTTTACGCAAAAATCGCAAGTCTGCTAAGGGAGCGCGCAGCCCAGGTGGTGGCAATTGAATCGCAATTTTGTCCGCGTCTTTGGTCATGGTGATTAAAACGTCTTCACTCCCAGCAGCCAATCTATGTGTATCGCCTTGGAAAAATATGGGTGCCGCAAAACCGCCATTAGCGTCACCGAATAGTTCAGGGTATTGATCGTTATAGTCCAACCAAACATAGGGGATGAGGCCATGCGCAATCAAGCTTGATAAATTCCATGGGGTGCCAGTTTCTGCCTGTAGCCAGGAGCAAGCTTCTGCCAGCGTTGCTCGGTAGGCGAGTGCTGAATTGCGCATGAAATGACCTTATAGAGGTAGAAAGAGAAACTTGTCGAGTCTCCACAAGTACAAGTTATGTGAAGAGGCGACGATTATAGGCTAGTGTCGTCTGCATTGCGTTGGTCTTGCTTGAATAGATTTTGGCATGTTGGGATTGTGGAGCATGAAACTTGGATGAATTTCAGAATACTGACGTGTATCATTGAGTGAAAAGGCATGGAACTTGATCAATAATATGAAAATCCTTGAAACGACGCGCTTAATTTTACGTCACATGTCTGCCGACGATGCAGCGTTTATGCTCATCTTGCTGAATGATCCTTCGTGGATACGTTACATCGGTGATCGCGGCGTGCACAACTTGGATGATGCACGTAATTACATTTTGAATGGCGCGGTTGAGAATTATGCACGTTTAGGCTTTGGCTTTTACCTAGTTGAATTGAAAGAGTCAGGAACGGCGATTGGTATGTGTGGATTGGCAAAGCGTGATTATCTGGATTATGCCGATATTGGTTTTGCGTTTTTACCGCAATATTGTCGTAAGGGGTACGCTTTCGAAGCTACTGCAGCGGTGGTAGAGTATGCCAAGTTGACTCTGGGATTGCCACACCTGTTGGCGACGACCCGATTGGACAATCTAAGTTCGATAAAATTATTGGAACGAATTGGAATGCATTTTGAGAAAGTCTTCGTGCATCCTGATGGCGACCGAGAATTGAAATTGTTTGCGATTGATCTGACTTCTGATTTTACTTAAGGCTGGTGATGCGAGCTATCCTCTTGAATTCTGTCACACATGGTGCCCTGACATTGGCAGTATTTATGGCTCTTGCAATTTGGCGCTCCGACATGCGTTTTGGTTTCGTCGCTGCCATGCTGTTAAGCGCGATCGCTGCTTGGTTCCGGCCTTGCTATCAGCAATTTGTGTTTGGCGCTTTGTTGGCATTGATGCTCGCAAGCTTGATCAGTTTTGTGTTTATTGAGGGAAGTGCGGCGATCATCATGCTTCCAACAATCGCCATCGTGATGGCATCAGCTGTGTTTTTTGGGTTTGTGATTGGGCGCATACTCAAGCGCATGTTGATCCGATTTTGGTGATTTTTAGGCGACCTATAAGAATACTGTTTTAGGAAGCAGTCGTGAACCGAGTATGAGGCTTCAATGCCCATCACTATTCAAACCAGCAGCGTCGTGATGCTTATAGTTGTCGGCTGCCAGAATTGAAGTGAATTAGGAACGGGTTAAACCACTATATAAGGTCAGTGCCGCAGCAAAGATCAATAGCGTGCCTATGCTTTTCGCTAACATCGCGTTGGTGCGTGGTCTACTGGTGAGTACGTGTTGTGCCTGTACCGCCATAATCGCGATAAGCCCATAGACGGCGACCTGGGTGGCGGCGGTAATGATAGATAACACGGTAGTTTGTATCCAAATAGAATCACTATCACGTCGTATGAATTGCGGAAATATTGCTAACATAAAAATATAGGCTTTAGGATTGAGCATGCAAGTTGCCAATGCGCCTAAAAAACTTTTTTTTAACTTGGCAGAGCCTTGTTCTGAGCCTGGTCCAGCAAGACTGCTGACTTGAATTAAGCCCCAACCCAACCAAGCGATGTAAGCAGCGCCAGCAATCAGCATCGCATTGTAGGCCCAAGGAAGTAGAGTCAGTACGGCACTTAGCCCAGTTGCCCCGATCATCATATGAAAAATTCCACCAACCACCGTCCCTGCTACGGCGGCAAAACCCGCGCCATAGCCGCCTTTCATACTACTGCCCATGACATAAGCCATGTCCATGCCCGGTAAAATAATGACACCAGATATCACCAAAAAATACAGCCAAAGATTACCCGCTTCGCTCACAATAGTTCCTTTCGTTTCATGTGTTATTTCTGCGTCCGATTGAGATCTAAGTCACTTGATAATGTTGATGTCACTACGAACTTGAATCGGTAGAATGAGCTGTCTATGGTAGAGTGATAGAGGTCAAATCACCATGCGAAGTTAAAGGATTTACGTGGTGATGTCCGATAGATTCGAAAGTCTTTTGAGAGGTTTACTTTGAAGTTTGAAATCGATAGTTATGACCGCAAAATTCTTTCGCTTTTACAGAGCGATGCGCGTTTGAGTTTTTCTGAAATCGGTCGTCGTATACATTTAACTTCGCCAGCAGTCGCGGAACGGGTGCGGCGATTAGAAGAAGCACAAGTGATACAGGGATTTACTGCACGAGTAAACTTACGAGCTTTAGGTTATAGCTTTGAAGCACTGATTAATATCACCGTTGAATCGCATGAGGCGTTAAATCAATGGGCGGATCTGCACTCAGAAGTATTAGCCTTGTATGCAACCACAGGTGAGCAATGCGCTTTAATCCACGTGGCAGTGATTGCCCCAGAACATTTGCAAAGCATTATTTTGTCCTTAGGCAAAATTGGCAAGACTCAGACGTCGATTGTCTTGTCCAGCCAATTTCATCAGCGTGAACTTGTACCCGCCATCGAAATTAAGCAAAATCTTACCAAAGTAAGATAAATTGATTGTCTGAATCTCTTCGAATTTTAAGGACGAAACCATAGCTTAGAATTCTTAAGTGGCAGCGATCCGTCTTTGATCAATGGATTTTTTAATTCTAAAATGACGCGGTCTTTAATGTTTGCGCGACGAATAAAACTTTGAAAGTAGCGATTAAAAAGGTGCTCAAAGCTACCATCGGCAACCGCTTTTTCTAAGCCTCTAGTAAGATCAGCCGCAAGCTTTTTTTGTTGCGGGGCGACAAAAAAATAGAAAGCGGTTGGGTAATGAAGGATGATCGCGGTGTCGATCTCAAGGTCTCTGTATTCGGCATTCTTTTTCTCATTCCAAATCGCGATGACTGGTCTTGGAAAATAATCAAATCGTTTAGCTCTAAGCATGTTTGCCAAAGATTCGTCGCTACCTGTAATCACTGGTAAGCCATTGCTACGCAATATTTCTGTATCTGGCCATAAAAATCCCTGGCCCGCATTAAATTTAGATAAGTCTTTAAAGGTTTTGACACCATGTAATAGAGCTGGATTATCCCTATTCACAAACGGGATACGCCAGCCGAAAAAGCCTTTATCAATCGGAATACGAATCGGCAAAATTTGCTGTTCGCGCTCGTCACTTGTCATCGTCCAGATGACGTCAAGCTTTCCTATATTTTGTGACATTTCGAGAATTTGTCGTACTTGTGGCACCGGCGCTTCTTTTGATTTGACTATGAAGTACTGATTCCCACTTTTTTTGATGACCAGATCAAGTAGTTCGACAATATAGGCTGCAATAGGGTCGTTGGTTTTTTCTAAATCTTGAATACGAATCGGAGTCCGCTTTTCCGATTCCACGGCATAGACTTTGCTCGCGCTCATTAGCGTTATGAACAGAGCGAGCACCGATCGTATCAGCGCAAATTTTCCTGTCGTTACAGTGGCTCTGGATGCGATGCGGATGCTATAAAAAATAGTTGATTTCAATTGCATAGTTTTTACAAGGTTTGACTCAATGCTCTTTATACAAATTACCAATCTTGAGTCTATCCTATTTCGATAGGGACTTCACATGAACGAGAATTTTATATGCTGTTATGTTCTGTTTACGACGCCATTCATGCCACGTAGTTAAAATTCAGTGACTAAATCGAGCTAGAATAGCGACTTTTAAAATTCTACTTATTGGCGGCCTGGAATTCATAGCGCCGCTGCCATTGATGCAGCATTGATCTGCTGACTGCATGTACTAAATTTTTTATGGCAACACAAACCCATTTCCCCCAAATTCGGCAGATGTTGATCGCAGATATGGATAAGATCATGTTGATTCAAGCCACCTGCTATGGTGGTGGTATACCAGAATCACGCGCATCACTCTGTGCCAAACTTGTAGCCTCACCAGCAAGTTGTTTTGTCGCGGTTGTTGGTGAAGATGTTGTAGCCTATTTGATCGCTCTGCCTTGGTTATCTCAAGCTCCTCCCGCTCTACATGCCCCCGCTTGCGAGGTGCCAGCTTATCCCGACTGCATCTATCTGCATGATCTGTCCGTACTTCCTGCCGCGCGCGGAACCGGAATTGCAGGTTTGTTGATCGCCCATTTTTTCGTATACTGTCGCCAATCAGGCATGACAAAAGCAACATTGGTGGCAGTTCAAAGCTCAGCAATTTTCTGGCGTGGTTTTGGATTTAATAAGCTCGAACTCGATTTGGGACTTACCAAAAAATTGGCGACGTATGGTCATGGTGCGGAATTTTTGATGTGTGACATTTCACCTGAAGTTTGAATCAAGGTTATCGAATTTGGGTGGAACTTTTTAAATCTAGTAACTAGTTTGTAGACTGTTAAAAATATGGGCGTAGCGACTTCAACAGTTGTGTCCGATGTGCGTGAGTTGCTTTACCTTAGCTTATAATCGCACCCGCCAGCCTGGACGACCTACTGGCTTTTGATTTTTTAGGGACGACCCTATTTATACTCCTATCGGGAATGCCTATGAATTGGATCGTTTTGTCGTGTGCTGGCTTGTTTGAAATTGCGTGGGTCATCGGCCTTAAATATAGCCAAGGATTCACCCGCTTTTGGCCCAGTTTGATCACCGTGGTGACGATGCTCATCAGTATTGGCTTATTAGGCTTGTCGATGAAAGCCCTACCTGTCGGGACTGCCTACGCAGTATGGGTTGGTGTAGGTGCGTTAGGTACCGCAGTGTTGGGAATTATACTGTTTGGCGAGGCCTTGAATTTTGTCCGCGTGTTGAGTCTGTTCTTGATCTTACTCGGTATCATAGGCTTGAAGCTCAGTAGTTCTGACTAGCATTTGATGGGCAAGAAAGTGAATTCAACTAGAATTCTTTGTGGTTCTAGTTGAATTTTTTTTCGGCTCGCTAAGTCTATCGATTAATCAAGCTTTTCAATTTCTAGGTGCTTCATCGTCATCGTTCCTGCTCCATTAAACCAAACTCTGATTTCTATTAATTCAATCCCTTCTTCTGGAATCTGAATGGTAATTTCCGCAAAGACATTTTCACCTGTTTGCAATTCTGCTTTATGCAAAACTATGACGGAATCAGCTGGCACGAAGCGTCCGATGTCCCAATAGCCTAAAGCCTTATCTACTTGATCAGGGCGGCCTGAATAGGATAGTGTAAATTTATAGTGGCCACCTTCGAGCTTGATATAGGGGCCATAACTCACAAATCCTTGCCCGTCTTTGTTTGAGACAATTCGTTCAGTGTTGACGACTTCGCCAAGTGTGCCGGGAAGTTTTTTTGCCGGTATGATCAACTTGTGCATACATTTCTTACTCGTTGCAATAGCATCTCTCGTGCATATGACATCTTCGTATCTTGAGAAAATAGTGGGTTGTTTGATACGAATATCCCAAGCTTGCTTGCCAAAAAGTATGGTTATGGCTAGCAAGAGTAAGCCAACGTGTTTTTGAATTTTTCCACCACTTAGCAAGATAAAAAATGGCCATAGGAATAAGAATAAACTGGCTGCTTTCATGTAGCCAGTAAAGTGTCCCATGACGGTGTCACCAAAGAATAGATAAAGGCTAATTAGGCTTATCAAATAAAGTGACAGGGCAGTTGGTAGGATGTTTGTAAAATTGAGCTTTTTGAGTGGCGAGAATTTGAATGCTGCTGCATAGGTCGAGAAAAGTAATATTAAATAGAAAACGATATCCGCACCCTGCAAACGAGAAAAAGCACCCTCAGGCGCACCAGGATAATGCCCGGACAATCCTGCGAACATGTGTGTGAATGTGCTGATCAAGGGAAAACCAAGAATTTTTGATGCTTGCAGCTCCGGTGTTTTGTCGAAATGCACACGAACAAATATATGCCAACATGCAAACAAGACGATAGGTATGGCGCATAGCAACCAATCAAGCAGGCGAAACTGATGTTCCTTTGTTTTGAATTGTACCCAGGTCATTCCAGCAAAGAAAATCAGTGGAAATAAAATATAGGCTTCACGAGAAAGCGCGGCGAAACTTATAAATACGCAGTAGAACCAATATCGACGCGACAAACACGCTACTAAAGCAATGATGAAGAAGGCATCTGCAGCTGCGTCAGGCAAGCCATTGAGCATAGTGATTTGGGTGCCAATCCCCAAGGACCAAGGTAACATCCACAGAGGTGACACATTGTTTCGGGCAAAATAATGTCCCCCTACAAGCACCGCCAATAAGATTAAGATGAAGCTACTTGCGTAATAGGTTTGTGTGCTTACCCAATCTTGTAAAGTCACCACCGACAGAATCTTGGCGAATAGAGGGAGACCAATCCGCTGATAGCGATAGGCATCAGCGTCGATGTGTTCGCTAGTATCTTTTTGCGCCAGCAAATCGTTGGCCATAAAATAATAGAATTGGCCGTCCCAACCGACAACGTTCTTGGCAGTATACAAGGGTTCAATACCATTTTTTTCTAACTCAACAGGTACTCCCCAATGTTTCGCCGACATAATGTGACTACTAAAGTTACCGTTCAGAGGACCGCTAACATAACGATACATGGAATAACCACTAACGCTGGCGGTTACCAATAAAGCCAGGAAGATTTGGAAGAAGTTTTTTTTGTTCATAGAAATGATTTCAAATCATGAGAGGTTGTGATCTATCTGGATAAATGCATACGATATTGCTCGGCATCCCAGTTTAATAGTTGCGCGATTTGTTCATCATCAAGCTGCGTCAAGTCGTGATTTTCTGTGCGGCAAATAACATCGTAGTAGCAACGTAATTGGGCAAGTTTCACTTCGCTAAATCCGGATTTGGCATACACACCGCTACCGCGAATAAAAACCAAGTCAGGCAGTGCTTCGACGTCATTGAAGGCTTGATGAAATTGCGCTGGGCTGTCGAAATAATGTGCTCTGGCGCCGAGAAACACGACATGATCTGGGTACAATACCCAGTTAGCATCGAGCTTCTCGAACAGTTTGTTGTTGAGTGCTAATTGTTG
>JAYVHZ010000327.1:0-6766 GCA_043770645.1 Undibacterium sp.
GCGTCAGCAAGATGGTATCTGGAGTGATAAAAATGGATTTGATCCAAACATTAGAGCAAGAAGAAATTGCTCGCTTAGCAAAAAATATTCCTGTGTTCGCGCCTGGCGATACAGTGATTGTTAACGTTAATGTCGTTGAAGGCACTCGTAAGCGTGCACAGGCGTACGAAGGCGTTGTTATTTCCCGTCGTAACCGTGGTTTGAATTCGAACTTCATCGTTCGTAAAATTTCTTCCGGTGAAGGCGTTGAACGTACATTCCAATTGTACTCACCATTGATCGCTTCTATCGAAGTGAAACGTCGTGGTGACGTACGTCGCGCTAAGTTGTACTACTTGCGTGAACGTTCAGGTAAATCTGCTCGTATTAAAGAGAAATTACCAAACCGCAAAGCAGCAGCTGTTTAATCATAGCAATGTCTGTATTGTGAGTCTTAAAGAAGGGGTGCCAGTGGCATCCCTTTTTTGCTTTTACCCACCTTTATTGTCCTGACTATTGTGACTACCAGCTTTAATCCTCAGTTGTTAGCAATTCATTCTTATGCGGACGAGGCAGTTTTGCCGTCCGCTAGAATTTCTTTGGATTTTTTACGACATCGTTTTCAGCAAGATATTCTCTGGTCGCCTGAAAATACAGAGGAATCCAGTTTATTTAAAGGCGATACATTCAGACCTGCGTCGGTGTTAATGCCTATCATCGCGCGCGAGCATGGGTTGCAAGTCTTGCTGACGCAAAGGGCCGCACATCTGCATCACCATGGTGGTCAAATCAGCTTTCCTGGTGGTCGGGAAGATGTGACAGATACTTCTGCGGAGCACACGGCCTTGCGTGAGGCGCAAGAGGAGATAGGTTTGGCTGAGAGTCAGGTCGAAGTGTTGGGGCGTTTGCCGCAATACTACACTGGCACGGGATTTTCGGTGACGCCGGTGGTGGCGCTGGTGCATCCGCCTTACGAATTTACTTCGGATCCTTTTGAAGTCGCATCGATTTTTGAGGTGCCTCTGGGTTTTTTGATGGATCCGCGTCATCACCAGTGTCGACAGATTGATTTTCCAGATGGACGTGGTTCACGCAGTTTTTACGCGATGCCATATCAAGATTATTTTATCTGGGGAGCTACGGCGGGCATGCTGCGTAATTTATTCCATTTTTTACGTGCTGATCTGCCAGAATGAGGCTGTGATCTACTTCATAAACACTGCAAATCAGTTTACACTGGAGTTCTTTTCTAAGTCATTCCTCCACAGGGAAGTTTGAAGACCCACTATGACATTTCTCTCCATACTCTTCGCGCTCTTGATTGAGCAACTCAAGCCACTGAGAGTGGATAATCCGGTATATACCCAAGTGCAGTTTTTTGCCGCTAAAGTCGAGGCGTGGTGTAATGCAGGTAAAGCGCACCATGGTAAAACTGGTTGGTTTATTGTGGTCGGTGCTTTGACAATCCCTACGGCAATCGTTTACTGGCTATGCTTGCGTTTGAATCCGTTTGCAGCATTTATCTGGAATGTCATTATTGTTTATTTGACCTTGGGGTTTCGGCGCTATAGTCATTATTTTACTTCGATACAGATAGCACTTAATTCTGGGGATGATGATGCTGCACGCAAGCATCTGTCTGAATGGATAAATAAGGATTGTTCGACGATGAGCGCCGCAGATGTTGCTCGCGGTGCTGTGGAGCGGTCATTAATCGCATCGCATCGTAATGTATTTGGTGTGTTTTTTTGGTTCTTGATGCCAGTGGGCCCCGCTTGTGCTGTGATGTATCGCATGTCAGAGTTTCTATCGCGGGAGTGGTGTGAGCCTGAGCATATGCAGAATGAGGAATTTGGACATTTTGCAAAAAAAGTTTTCTATTGGATAGATTGGGTACCTGCTAGATTAACGGCAATTGCATTTGCGGTAGTTGGTAATTTTGAAGATGCGATTTATTCTTGGCGTAATTATGCAAGTCGTTGGAGTGATGAATTGCTCGGAATAATTTTGTCCGCTGGTGGTGGTGCAATTGGTGTGCGATTGGGAGAGCCAGAAACCAAAGCTTTAGTGGTTTTGAATGCAGACGCTAGTGCAGTTGATGTGGATAGTCTGGATTTGGAGAGTCAACCTGGGATGGAGGCAAGTCCGCGATCTTTGCAAAGTGCGGTCGGCTTGGTTTGGCGCGCACTCTTGCTGTGGATGTTGTTGTTGCTATTATTGTCTTTTGCTGCTTGGCTGTAACTGTATTGTTAGAAATGACAAAAAGCCCGCTGATTTGAAGCGGGCTTTTTTGTTACTGGTCTGAGTTCGATGGTACGTAAGACTGAGCGTTAGATTAAGCGCTCGTATTAATTGTGCTACCCGTGACTTCTCCTCGTGTATTTACGACTGGCGCTGGTTTGCTTTCTTCTGTTGGTTTAGCTGCCTGTTTAGTTTCTTGGGCATTACGTGTCGCATTGACTTCTGCTGCTCTGCTTACTTCTGCTTTGGCTTTATTTGCTTCGGTTTCATTGACTTTGCTCTTTGGTGCAAAAGATTTCAAGTCTTCATTCTTATTTGCGAAGGCGACGTCTCTGGCTGCGGTTGAGGTAATAGGTGCGGTTGCCATGATATTTCCTAAATAAAAGAGAACTTGGGGAAAGCTTAGTCGAGTTAGCAGAATAGTTGAGATTTGCGAAATCTTCAAGCAGGTTTTCTGCGAAAGTAGATTGATTTTATTTCGAGCCCGAGAGTTTAATCTGACGAGCAGGCGAAAAAAAGCGCTGTTCGATCGAACAGCGCTTTTTGATAACTAATGCTAATTAGTTACGAACTACACGCTTGTATTCATTCGTACGTGTATCGATTTCGATAACATCATCTTGGCTAACGAATAATGGCACTTGCACAGTATGGCAATGCGCTTCAATCGCATTTTCGATTTTCGCTTCTTTCAAAACGTTACCGGAAGTATTGCCCTTAACTGCTGGCTCAGAGTAAATAACCAAGCGTGCAATTGTTGTTGGCAATTCAACAGAGATTGCTTTGCCGTCGTAGAAAACCGCTTCGCATTCCATGCCGTCTTTGAGGTAATGCAATGCATCGCCCAAGTTTTCTTCTTCGATTTCATACTGATTGTATTCTGTGTCCATGAATACATACAAAGGATCAGCGAAGTAAGAGTAAGTCACTGGCTTTTTGTCCAACACAACAACGTCGAATTTGTCGTCGCCACGGAACACGTTTTCCAATGGGCTGTTAGTCAACAAATTTTTCATTTTCCACTTGTAAGTGAAGCCAGTGCGGCTTGAGCCGTTGACGTCAGAACGCAATACGATCATTGGTTTGCTGTCGACCATAATGATGTTGCCAACGCGAATTTCTTTTGCAGGTTTCATAATAATTGATATAAAAAGTAGGTTGCTTAAAAATCATCTGTTGCCTACTGGAATATTGAAAATATCGCCCTGCAAGCTCAGTACTGATTGAATCGAAAAATACACTAAAAATTAACCGCACATTTTAACCTATTTTTCTATAGGTTTTGCCGTTTCTCGTGAATGAACTTCATTAAATTCAATGTCATGTCACCAATCTCGCGCATTTCTCTTTGCCAAATTTCACTTTGTTTTTGAAGTTCGATTAGGTCGCCAAAGAGATTTGTCCACAATACGGACCAATCTGGCGATGCAATCGCATCATTCCAAGCCAGCGAAAAATCTTGACTGGCGCGACTTGTGGAGTCGTGACGCTGCAAAAACGCATGTAATTTTTTGTGATGAAGGTTTTCATCTTGTGGGTAAATGTGCCAAATAAAAGGCTTGTTAGCCCACTGCGCTCTTACGAACGAGTCTTCGCCACGAACAAAATTGAAATCGCAGCACCACAACAATTGATCGTAATCTTGTTGTGGGACGAAAGGGATGACACGCACCGTCAAGTTTCCACGTCGTGCATGGGCTCCCGCAATCGCTTCAGATCGAAGAAATTGCTCCACTGCCTGCCTCGCAACACCAACCGGTACTAAGCAGGTGATCGGCTCATTGGTATTTTCCCAAGTCTGAAAAAGTTCACCCACTGCCGCGTGCGGATAGCAAAACAGGGAGATTAAGAAATTATCGATTTCAAATTTTTCGAGGCCAAGTGAGCCCAAAAATTCGACTCGCTGGTGCGGCGATTGCTGAAAGCTCTCTCGGTCCTTTATTAGATTTTGTTCGAGGAGAAGTCCACCGGTTTTGTGGGTAAAACCTGGAAAGAAAAAATACTTGGTCAAGGAATATTGCGGGTGTGATGAGGGTAATGTGTGACATCCTTCAACCCATTCTTCAGCGCTCAGTCCTTCTAAATTAATCCAAACAGGCTTCGGTTGGCATTGCGCCATTGTGGCGATATAGGCAGGCGGAATATCACAAGCAAAAAATTCAATCACGATCTCAGCAACATCTGAGATTTGAAAATGATCATCTTGGTTTTGCCAAAGGCGAACGTACACCTCTTGCAGCATCTGCGTCGGTAAATCGACATTGAGGTCGGGACAAATTTTTTGAAAGCTTACTAAATCATCGACCCAAAGCGTGACGGCGATTTGATGCTCTCGCTGAAGTTGACGGGCGAGGCGCCAGCAAATACCAATATCGCCGAAATTATCGACGACTTTGCAAAATAGGGCGAGGCGTAAGGATGAGTGGGATGTGGTCAACATATTTAACCTAGAATCCTCAGTTGACCGCTAAATTCCGCTTGGAATGCCTCATGTTTATTGACTTTCATCGTGTTTTTCTTTTCACCATTTTGTTAAATGCGCTACGGGTTTGATTGCACACTTTTTCGCGCCTTTGGACTGCGTTACTCCTCCTATCAACATGAAGGTTGTTTCGTCGTCGTGCCTTGCCAAAGACGCGAAAAAATGCACACTCAAACTCGTCCAACTAAGGATTCTAGGTTTAACGGAAGTTATTTTTCCATTCGCGTAAAGCGCCAAAGTTGGAAGCTTCGTCTTGACCCGCGATGACGCGTTCAGTTTGCAATAGACGTGCAATCACTGTCGCTTCTCGTGTGCGCAAAAATGGATTGGTTTGTTTCTCGAGTCCGATTTGCGTAGGAACTGTGGGGATGCCTTCAAGACGCTTCTGTTGTTCGCGCGCGATGCGTTCGTGTAAGGCTTGATTGTCAGGTTCAACTTCAGCGGCAAATGCCAAATTAGATAATGTGTACTCGTGCGCGCAATACACTGCAGTGTTATCGGGCAGCGCAGCTAATTGATCAAGCGAGTTGAGCATCTGTGCTGGGGTACCTTCAAACAGGCGGCCGCAACCTCCCGCAAATAGGGTGTCGCCACAGAAAACTGCGCTTAGTTGTTGTGCGTAATAGGCAATATGTCCAAAAGTATGACCAGGCACAGCGATAATATCGAAGCGTAAATGCAAAGCATCAATCGTAATTTGATCACCGTCATCAAGCGGCACTGTCACTGAGGCTATGCCATCATGCGCGGGTCCATATACTGGAACCGTAAAATGGGTGAGTAACTCATCGACGCCACCAATATGATCACTGTGATGATGGGTTAATAAGATCGCACTGAGACGCAAACCATGTTGTGCAAGAGCCTGTAAAATGACGGTGGCATCCCCTGGGTCTACGACAATCGCCTCTTGTCCATTGTGAATTAGCCATAGATAGTTATCGTCAAATGCGGGTACTGTCAATATACTGTGCGATTGACTGGTGATCGGCTGATCCATAAAGGCTTATCCTGATTTTGAGTGAAGTGAATGAAGTGAACGCAACGAATTCTACGCAAGCCGCTATTATAGACTTAGGTGATTGGCTGATGCAGCCTGCTGGTCGTTATATCAGCGCGTGGGAGCGCACGCAGTTTGATAGTTTGACGGCCGATATCTTCGGGTTTCATGCTGTGCAAATTGGATTGCCTGAGTTGCCAGCATTATCAGCCAGTCGTATGCCACATCAATGGCAAACTGCGCATCGTGCTCCTGCCGCCAATTCCAGCCTAGCACAACAAGTCGTTTTGGTACACGATTTTGCCGAATTGCCATTTGAGTCGCAGAGCATAGATTTAGTCATCTTGCCGCATGTGCTCGAATTTGCCCAAGAGCCGCACCAAGTCTTGCGTGAAGTTGATCGAGTTTTGATTCCCGAGGGTCGAGTCATCATTAGTGGTCTGAATCGAACCAGTTTGTGGGGCGCGAGGCAGTTTGTTGGTAAGATCGCAGGCCGTCCATTTTTGCCCGAGGAAGGTGAATTCATCAGTGCGCATCGTTTGAAGGATTGGTTGAAATTGTTGAGCATGGAAGTGAGTCAGACCAAATTTGGCTGCTATGCGCTTCCAGTTGATAACACCCAATGGTTGGAAAACTCGACTCTCATGGATAGTTTGGGTAGCCGCTGGTGGCCAAGGCTTGGCGCTGTTTATATGATAGAAGCAATCAAACGCGTTCGCGGCATGCACTTGGTTGGGCCAGTGCTAAAACAAAAACGCATACCTCGGGCCAATGCGGTTCCGGTGGTGAATAAGATTAAAGAAAATGGACAAAATTAAAATATATACCGATGGTGCTTGTAAGGGAAATCCAGGGCGCGGTGGTTGGGGCGCTTTATTAATCTCCGGTCATCGAGAAAAAGAATTGTTTGGTGGCGAAGCCGAAACGACGAATAATCGGATGGAATTAATGGCTGTCATTGAGGCACTCAATGCCTTAAAGCGTCCTTGCGAGATTGCCTTACATACTGACAGTCAGTACGTTTTAAAAGGGATAACTGAATGGATTACCGGATGGAAGGCAAA
>JAYVHZ010000328.1:0-4950 GCA_043770645.1 Undibacterium sp.
CCCCCCCTGAATTTTGTGTATGCGTGATTCAAAAAAGTTTACCGAAAAAAACTATCATGAAAGTCGACTGAGCTCTTTTGCAGCGCAATCTGGTTTTCAGTTTACTGCGCAATGGATGATGTCAAAAACCAGGAAATTGTTTTGTCGCAGTTTTTGCTCGCCATCTAGTAGGTTTGCATGTCACGGATTGCGACTACGACTGTGTAGAACAATGCTGGCTAGTCTGGCGCCCCAGCGTCGCCAGTGAATTGCAGAATAAATTGGTAAGCCTATTCACTGTAGACCAATTACTGCAGTCAAAATAAAAACGCAAATTAATCTCAACTAACGGACACCTAAGAATAGACAGAGCGATCGTACGCCTTTTGCGTTGACATGCGCCCGATAATGATTAAACTTGCAATGACTCATTCAACGATCGACAACGATTTTCTCCGAAAACAATCCCCATGAAAAACACCGACCCACGCATCGATGTCTATATAGAAAACTCTGCAGAATTTGCACAAGCTATATTGACGCACATCCGCCAGATGGTGCATCAACATTGTCCTGATGTCAGAGAAACGATCAAGTGGAGTATGCCGCACTTCGAATATAAGGGCGGCATCTTTTGCCACTTCGCCGCGTTTAAGAAACACTGTGCAATTGGCTTTTGGTATGGTGAACTACTGCAGATTGATAGTAAGCTAGAGAAAGCCATGGGGCAATTCGGTCGCATCACCAGCCTCGCGGAATTACCTGATGATGAGACCTTTGTTCACTTCTTAAAAGAAGCAATGAAGTTGCATGATTCCGGTGTCAAACTTCCCTCGCGCAAGAAAGACAAAAGCGAAAAAAAAGAGCTTGAAGTTCCTGCTGATTTCTTGGATGAATTACGGAAAAATTCTGCGGCCTTTGCGACTTTCAATAGCTTTTCCTATTCCCAGAAAAAGGAATATGTCGATTGGTACGCTGAGGCAAAAACAGATGCAACTCGTACTAAGCGCTTACATCAGGCAATCGAGTGGATGGCCGAAGGTAAACGCCGTCATTGGAAATATGAAAAGTGTTAAGGCGTGGGCGCTAAACGATGCAAAGCCCAACATGGCAGGTGGCTACCTTCCAGCCCTATGCTCGCTGAACCTAAACAAGCGGCGCATTTCGATGCGCCCTTCTTGCAACAACTTGCCGAAATCCAAATGACAATCTCATTGACTGTTAGAACTCCTTTGAACCCAGCAAGTTAAGTTCTTCCAATCCCTCGATCACGAGGTTTGCGCAGATCTCGGGTGCTTCTATCGGGAACAAATGTCCGTAATTTAAATTCTCTTTAAATACGGTACCAGGTGAATTTTTCTGCCACTTTCTCCAACTTTCATCAGAGAGAAAGACCGACGGTTTTCCTCTTACCGCCACCATCGGTACATCGAGTTTGCACAGTGTATCCATCAGGAACGGCGGCCCCATGTAACTGATGGTCTCCCAAGCCGTTGGGTAAACCAATTCAACACCACCTTCTTCGGCGTCCCTAACTGCATGCGCTTTAAAATAGTCAAGCGATTGGTCATCAATACGCTTGTAGGCGCGATTTTTTCGATACTCTGCAATGAAATCTTCTCTACTCGGCCATCGGGATTTCTTCTTGATTGAATTTTTCGCCGGATTGAAGTTCATTAAAAGTCGTTTCGGGGCGAGTCGAATCAATCTGCTTGTGAGTTTGGGAACTTGGGTCGATTCTATGAGAACTAGCGCTTTAAATAGGTCTGGCCGCTTGCGCGCTGCAAGCACCGTGCTGGAGGCGCCAAGTGAATGGCCGATGGCAATGATAGGATGTTGGTAAGTCGTTTCGATAAAGTCAATGAGATCATTGGCATAAATCTCCCAGCTACGATCTTTTGGAATCGGGCCAGGTTGCACCCATGTTGGGCGTAAATGCAATGCATTGACATTCAGCTTTTTTGACAGTCTTTCAAGAAAAGGGTGATAGACCCCAACAGGAAAACCTGAGGCATGATAAAAATGGGCATCAACATTGCCACCAGCAAATTGAGAGAAGTTGTTATTCTGATTTTTCAAAAAATTCTTTCTAAAGACGGGGCGCCTCAAGGACTTAAGTCCATTCGATTTCAAGCATGTGGAAAATCAGAGTCTAGGTTCAATCCATTGATTTTTTTTGAAGTTGAGAAACGCCACCTGAGACGATAAATTTCATCACGTCAGTTGGACTAATATCGATTGGTCTGACTTGATCACTGGGAACAATAAATAGTTCTCCCGAAAAATTATACGAATGCGGGAAATACACTGCCACTTTATTCTGTTCGCCCAAAATAGAAAGATCGTGTTCCGTTAAGAAGCCCAACTTTTCCAATTTCGCATCTGGATTAATCAACACCAAAACCGGACGATTAAATTTCTTTTCCTCGCCAACAAACGCAGAAAACAAATCGTTTAGCGAGGAATAGATTTCATTCAACACGGGTATATTTTCTATCGATTTTCTAATGAGGCGTTTGATTGGTCGCGCGATAAAGGTTTGACCAAAATAACCAACCAAAACTAGCAACAAAACGATAATCAGTAAGCCCAAACCGGGGATGTCGTGTCCTAACAGTTGCACCAATGTCTCTCTCAACAAGCCATCAGTAAACTCAAACGAAAGTAAAAGAATATAGGCTGTCAAAGCCAAAGGCGAAATGAACAACAGGCCCTGCAGAAAGTAATTAACTAATTTTTTCATCATGGAAAGCGCGAAAATTTTTATCTAGCAAAGAGAAGGTTCGTAGAATCACTCATTCAAGGTAGAGAGTCAAGCCCTCAACGCAATGGTAGCGATAGCACGATCCTCTGATATGGGTTCCGCTTCACCCTGTAGCCTTGGAAGCAAGCAATAAGCAATCGCTACATCCAGCCAATAGAAAGTGCTTGTAACGCAATTATCACGCTTCGACCACAAGGATTACAGCAAGCTATCAACTGAATGGTCGAAGGCTAGCAATGTCACTTTAGAAAAATACAGTGCCAGCATTAGGCTTTACGCGGTCGGTTCGCATATAGCTCTATCATTTTCATAGAACGCCCGTAGTGGAATTGCATCTGTTCATCGTTGTAACGATGTTCGCTTGCGACCGGACAAGCCCGTCGGGCGAGGCAAGTCGTTTTACACAGCGAGTCAGCTTGTTGTCGATAGCCGACACATTTTTCCAAGTTAAATTCTCCATCGTTTAAAGCGCCGGGTGGGCAAGCGCTGATGCACGGCGTGTCCTCACAAGTTAAGCATGGTGACGTGCTGATATGTTCTGGTGTCACGGACAAATCCGTATTTGCCAATACCAAAGCCCGGTAAGCAAACCATGAACCAAAATGCGCGTTGATTCCAACCATAAATGGCGAGGCGTGATGCCAACCAGCCAGCTTACCCAACTCTTGCAGGCTGACGGTATAGGCACCGGGATACACAATCTCGTATTCAGCCGATGCATTTTCTGCCTGTAAGAATTTCTGTACGACGTCGACTGTAAATGTATCAATCGGATGCGCCTGCTTCATTACATCAGCAACCTCTTCATTTAATGCGTGCCAAAATTGTGTGCCCGCATGACCAATCAAAATTAATTGCTGATACTTTTTCGCTTGCGGACAGCGTGCAAATAAAATCGCCCTGGCCTCCTCCGATAAATTCGCAATCGCGAATACCGCATGACAATTTAAGCCTGCTTCGTTCAAGATAGCGGAACTGAGGGTTTGATAGGGATTCATGGATATTGAAAATTGTCGTTATGAGTCCTTATTGTATCCAAGTAGTGAACTAAACAATTCTATATTTTCATCGGACTTACGCAAAACAGACGCTGACCTTATTACGGTAGCCTCGCAGTACAATTGGACTGTCTTCTACTCAGCGCCTAGTCAAAGCAATTTTGCATAAATCCTATTTCAATAGTTCCATATCGAAAGTGACATGTAATGCGTAGCAATCATGCTGCGCATAAACTCTGTCTGCGGATGGGATTTCGAGACTATTGCAACTCTGCGGTGCGCGTCGTCAGTCGCTGCGCCTAACTTCATCCAATCTCACCGCATTTCAGAATACAAAAAAAGCGTTTCATCACTGAGATGCCAACTACTGCTTATTACGAACTACAATTCAAGCTACTTCAAGTCGAATTCAAGAATTTGAGTCGACATGTTTATCCCGATCAATGATTTTATTTGAGAGATCTTATTTATGAAGATGTTGCGTCTTGCCGCCGTTGCTGCCCTGCTTGCATCCCTATCCGCCTGCACCACTTATAATTACACCTCGCAACAATTTGTTCCTAAAGATCCTGGCAAATTGAGTCATTTAAAAAAAACCGCTAGCGCCTATCAATTCGAAAATATGGAGTATATTCAAGCGGATGGCGCAGTCAGTCGCGGCATCTCAATACACAAACCAGATGCTAGCTTCACAGTCTTATATTTCATGGGTGCTGGCGTCAGGGTCGATGCCAACGGCTCCAATATCGCCAAGGCTTTTACCGAATTGAATGCGAACTTCATCAGCTTTGACTATCGTGACTTTGGTCGTAGTGATGCCCCAAAAAGCAATGTCAGCTTATCTGATTTGGAAGTTGACACCTTAGCCTTGTACGACCATGTTCGTAAAGTCACGAAAGGCAAACTGATCGTGCATGGGCATTCTTTTGGTAGTTTTGTCGCAGCAAAACTCGCCAGCCTGCGGCCACTCGATGGCTTGGTATTAGAGGGCACTGGCACCAGTGCTCAAGCGTATTCTGACAATTTGATACCTTGGTTCGCAAAACCGTTTATCACGGTAAAACTCGACCAAGAATTACAAAGTATTGATAATCGCGTCGCCTTGAAACAATTCAAAGGTCCGGTCATGATCATCAATGGCAGCAACGATGTCCAGACACCAGCAGCTACCGCTCGTGAGCTTTATGACGCTCTAGCTAAATCCAATAA
>JAYVHZ010000329.1:0-6849 GCA_043770645.1 Undibacterium sp.
CTAAGGACGGACATAAGCGGTGCAATCACATTACAATTTGGCAGCGCCATTAGCGTGAGTGAATACCGTAAAGACTATGCTCGCTATTGGTATCAATAGTTTGCGTAGGCGAATAAAACGTGCACATTCCGCTTAGCGAGCAGTCCGCTGCCAATATGCAGCTGCAAAAATAAAAACAGATAATTCTTCAAGAAAAAATGTCTAAACCTATCGTTCACTTTTGCCACGGTAATAGTTTTCCAGCGGGAAGCTATCGTCAGATGTTTAATGAGTTAGCACCACATTACGATATCCAATATTTAGACATGCACGGACATAATCCTGCCTATCCTGTCACCACAAATTGGCCTTTTTTAGTGCAAGAGTTGATCGATACTTTAGAAGCGCGTTATCAAGATCCTGTGATTTTGTTGGGACATTCTTTGGGCGGAATCTTGTCTCTGATGGCCAGTAGTCAACGTCCAGATTTGGTGCGCTGCGTCGTGATGATCGATTCGCCGGTAGTGACCGGGTGGCGCTCAGCTTTCTTAAAAATCTTCCGTGTACTTGGCTTGTTGGAGAAATACTCTCCCGCACAATTTTCTCTTAAACGTCGTATGATTTGGCGAGATAAACAAGAAGCGTTTGAGCATTTTTCGTCGAAAGAAAAATTCGCTATTTGGCCACCAGAAGTATTGCAAGACTATATTGATTCCGGAATGCAGCAGCACCCGGAAGGTATTTGTCTTAAATTCACACGCGACATTGAAAGTCAGATCTATATGACTTTGCCTGATAACCTAGGGGGCGTCGCCAGAAATAGCATCCAAGTGCCAATTGGTTTTGTTGGCGGAACGGAGTCAGTTGAATGTCGACAAGGTGGTTTGAAAACGACGCGTCGGCTATGTGGAGAAAATTTTGTGCAACTGCCCGCGGGTCATTTATTGCCGATGGAAATGCCAGAGAGAGCTGCCGAAGCTTGTCACGCGATGATACAAAAGCTGTTGAAAAAAACGAACTAAGTCAAAACATCACAGCAAATCCTCAATGCACGTATTCATCGCGTAAAATGCAATTTTCATGTCTTTATTTGCCTTAACTATGCGCTCACCTATCTGTTCATCTTTACTCCTGAGATCTTCATTTGCTTTATTGCCGCTCCTATTGAGTGGCAACAGTCTGGCGCAGGATAAACTGACCAAGGAATTAGGTGGTTCGTGGTTGCCATCCTCATCCGAGTTTCAGCAAGTACAAGCGCAAGGTCGTACGCAAATGATCTTGGATATAGAAAATGACAGCTTGCTAATGAAGAAAGATGATGGTTTTTATACCAGTGGAAATCATTTAATTATCAGTAAAACCCTGCGTTTGCCGACGCAATCGATTGGCTACGGTTGGCATTTCGGTCAAGATTTGTACACGGCGTCCGACATTAATTTAAAACCAAAACAGATCAGTCCAGTCGATCATCCTTATGCTGGCTTGATTTACGCTGGTGTTTTTCGTGAGTTACAGAATAGCGATGGAAGTGGTTTGCGATTAGGTTTGGATGTGGCTTGTCTTGGGCCTTGCGCTGGTGGTGAATGGACACAAACAAATTTACATCAAGCCTTAAATCAGCCACTCCCTCAAGCTTGGAGTACACAGTTGCAGCAAGAGTGGGGACTCGTGTTAAACGCGGAACTTGCGCCCGCTCGTTGGAGCTTGGTTCAAAATATGGATCTTGCTAGTCGTTTCAAAGTCAGAGTAGGGAACATATTCACTGATGCTAGATCAGAGTTGTTGTGGCGCTACGGACTTTTGAACGAGATGCGGGAGGATAACGCCAGTTTCGTATTTGCTCGCGCCGAGCTCAGGGTCAGCGCGTATAACGCGACTTTGCAAGGCGGCTATTTTAATGAGCAAACCTTGGCAATGCATCCAAGACGCATGATTCCAGAATTGGAAATTGGCTACCAATATCGCGGCGATACTTGGGGGTTTTATGCGTCGGTGATACGTCGTGGTAGCGAAATTAAAGAACTATCCAACGCAAAAGCAGCACAGAATTTTGCCAAGATTCAGTTTATCTATGCGCTGCAATGACGCTATTCTGCACTGAACTCATCTAATGAAGTTCAGTCGTCGGGATGTACGATCGGAGGCTCGGTGCTTTTCTCAAAGCATGACGTGCTCGATGCAGAGCCACCATCATGTGATTTTTACTCATGCCAAGCTCTTCACAAATATCGGTGCTATCAATTTCCAAACAATCCGCTAGCGTAAATGCGCGGGCATTTTTTATTGGTAGTAAGCCTAGTGCTTGTTCTAATTGGATAAAAAATTTCTTCTGTTCCAAAGCTACAACTGGATCAAATTCTTCACATAAACTACTGCGGTTGATACCGTAACGATCATCTACTAAGTGCTGTGATACCTCGATATTGCAGGCGATGTCAAAACTATGATCGGCATATATATTTTGCGTTTGCTTTGCGCGGCGAAAGTTATCAATGATCTTGAACTTCAGGATGCCGATAACATAGGTCGCCAACGAGGATTTTCCAGCGAAACGTTCTGGCGCTTCTAACACGGCAAGCAGCGATTCTTGCACTACATCTTCGGCAATCGCATCGTCATAAATGCGTTGTTTTGTGAAGCGCAAAAGTTGCGGACGTAATGCGCCTAGTTGATCGTGTAAATTCAGACTGATGGCCATAATGTGATCTCGTTTTTGGGTGTCTCTATTTGCATGTCTTTGCTATTTTTCTCAGATTAAATTGTGCTTTGGATTAGCGACGATACTGGCAAGGTATTTTGTAATACAGCACAAATATCGTCGTTCTATGCCTAAGTACAGCCTTACTTACTGACAATAGGGCGTTGCATAGGAGCGAGTTTTGCGACTAATTTATTGGCAATGGAAGAGGGAACTTGATTCATTTCCATAGCAATCTGCAAGTCTTCTGCCAGCGCATTAAAGTGGGCATTGCTAATGCTCATACCCTCATGTGCTTCATACATATCTTTTCCTTTGTATTGGCAAGGGCCACCGGCTAGTTCGCAAAACTGCGCTACCAATAAGGCGCTAAATTCATCCTTCTTCATTTTTGAAAAGAAGGCATTGATACGCGTGTCGGCTAAAATCAAAGGCACAAAATCATTGACGATTTTGGTGATACCTTCTGTTTTTCCCAGGCCTTGATAAATACTGTCATCTTTTTCCATACTCTGTGCCTGCGCAGCAAAGCTGGTGCAAATCGCGATCAAAGCGATGCTGATAAATTGAAGAAATTTGCGACTTAGTGTGTTGTTAGATGTAGTTTTACGTGTGTTTGTAAATGTGTTGTTCATGATGATGTTCTTTCAAAAAAAGATGATGGAGTGTTGTTGGGTAATCTACGTTTATGTAGCTTAAAAGCCCGCTTGCATAGACAGATACCAGCCACGCTGTTTTTTTGGATTGAAAATCGTGATGTCGCCTAATTGAACATAGGCAGCGGTGACAGAGAAATTTTTGCTTGGAAAATAGGCGACAAACACATCAGAAAAGTCTTTCTCGTTGTCGACACCAAGGTTGCGCGGCTTCATGCGGTATTCGGCACCAACCACTAATTTTCGGTTAATCAGGTAAGCGATCGAGCCTTCAAGTTGTGCTTGGTATTGATCTTTTTTATCACCACCAAAACCAAGCAATCCCATTTGATTGGCCTTGGTCATCCGTACTGTTCCATTGACGAGTAAGCTTTGTGCCAGATAAATTTTAGTGGCAGAGACGTAGTAGTCAACGCCGTGATCGTCTTTTGCTCCCAGTTGTTTAACATTGGTAATCCCTAGCGCACCGAGGCCTCCGACGCTGGCATCACGCTTGTATTGCAAGCCGGCAGCAATTTGTGGCATCCATCCCGTTTGGTCATAGACGGCATCACCTGCTAATTTGACTTTGATGCCGACAATATCTTGTTGCAGATTAAGTGCATTGAGTGGTGCTAGGCTGCCGGTAAATTCTTGCTTTGCGAGCGAAAATTCAACACGATCTGCGATGCCAACGGCAACGCCGTAGGTTTTCAGACGATAATCTTGTGTATTAACTTGCGTGTAGTGCGCGTTTGCGCCGTAACTATCGCGGGTGCCATAGCCAGTGATCAAAGCCCATGGGGTTAATCCACCGCCGCCAGCACCTTCGACCTGACTTACACCACCCGTCGCAGTGAGTTTGCCCATGTCGGGTAGGTTCGAATCTTGTGCCTGCGCTACGCTTGCGGATATGCCAATGCTCGCAATGGCGATGAGTTTGATTGCTGGATGACGTTTGAGCCTGATCATGTTAACTCCTTGAGTGTTTGATTGACGAGTCTTAGTGAATACAATAGGGTGTTTCAAGTGACTACTGCTAACTTATACGTAGGGGAGTTGCAACTGGATTCAAGATTTTTAAAATATTTTTGCGTTCATGCCTTTCTTGCCATTAAATGCTCTTAAAAAGCCATCCATCCAATTCAGCATGGATGGCTTGAACGCTTGTTTTCGTGAATGATTGATGTTGATTTAGCCAGTCTTGAGCCAGTTACCTTTAAATAATATTGGGCCACTAGGTTTTTCTGGATTACTTGAACCACCTTTAGGTTCCAAACTGATCGCGAGTAATTGCGGTGTATCGCTATTGACTTCTGCCGGAAGCGTAATTCGGAGTACATTTTTATCGGCAGTATCGCTAATGACACCCAAAGAACGTATCTTGCCTGCTTTTGAAATCGACCAAAGCTCGAGGCTTTTATCCGCAGCTAACGCGGGTTTGTCAACGAAGCGAAGCAAAATCTGACGATGTTTGACATCACTCGAAATCACAGCGATAGGACGTGCTTGTTCATCTGATAAAGTGGCAACATACAAATCAGGTGTGAGGCTTGGTTCTAAAGGTTTGATGACAAATACAGCCAATAAAACTAGTGCCGTACTCGCGATTAAACTAAAACCCCGCCAGAAATTGAGTGAATCCAAGAAATCAAATAGCGCATTCTTGCTTTGCATTGCTCCCAACTTGAGTTGTAGTTCGATATTGCGCCAAACTTGTGCTTGCGGCACCTGTTTGCGGCTAAATTCCATCATAGGCATAAGATGCTGCTCCCATTCTCTGACAACTTGTTGTAAGTGCGGGTCACTGATTAGCCAACTCCGAAAGCGGCGGCGCGCGCCACCCCGTAAAGTGCCAAGCACATATTCGGCGGCTAGTTTGTGTTGTAGGCGCTTATTATGTTGGATGTTCATAGTTTTGCCCCTGCGCCAGCATTGTCGAGATGATTGGTGTGATTCGTATTTAGACAGAGTCTGAGTTTTTCTAAGCCGCGTCGTATCCAGGTTTTCACTGTGCCGATGGGGAGTTGCATTTGATCTGCTACTTCGCTGTGCGATAAATCATGAAAATACGCCAGACTCATCGCTTGTCGATGCAAACCTTCCAGCTTTGTCATACAGCGCGCTAGGGAGGCTGCATCTTGGCTTAATCCTAGTGCTTGCTCTGGATTGGCGTCGGGGCTTTCCATGGTTTGCCAGAGGTCATTTTCAAATTCGTCGGCTTCGTAGCTCACCTGTAAGTGCTGGCCATTATTGAGTTTGCGTAATAGATCAAAGGCTCGGTTGCGAACGATCGTGGTCATCCATGTCATCGGTGAGGCAAGACTACTTTGATAGCTAGCAGCATTATTCCAGATGTTTACGAAGCTTTCTTGCAAAACCTCTTCGGCTAGTTCGCGATTTTGCAATATTCGCAAGATGAAGCTAAATAATTTAGGCGCGCTAGATTCATACAAATCTCTGAATGCTTTCGCATCGTGTTTGGCAGTGGCGACTAAGCACAAATGTAGATGAGCGGGATCTGTGGTGGGCGTGGCAGTGTGTTCGTTTGACAAGGGATGTCCTTTTTAACAGGTATTAGCGAGAATATTTAGAAGCTTGGTTTTGCTTTCTAATAGCTTATACGTCAAATAACGAAAATCGGATTCAAATTGATGTGGGAGTGTAATTGACAATTTTCTTGAGTCTGCACTGTTCTAGTTAGTTTGTCGCCCCTTAATTGATTGATCTCGGAATATATCTTGGTTTCCGCATCTTGTTCAAGATTGGATGTGGCTTAAAATCCAATAGTCGCGTGATTGGTTACGAATCTGTTTATAGCTTTTTAGTAAGCCTTCAAGCTGAAAGTCACAGCGCTCAAGAACCTGACGTGAACGTAAATTGCTATCGACAACACAGGCTTGCACTCGCACAAAACCAAGTTCTTGGTGTGCCCATTTCGTCAAACTACGGCATGCAGCACTGACAATACCTTTGCCCCAATATGCAGGAGATAAGTCATACGCAATCTCGACGCTAAGATTGCTGATAGAGATGGTGTGAAATCCTATACTCCCTATCAGTTGATCTTGATCATTGGTAATCGCAAATTTAACTTGCGCTTGCGCTTCTGACCAGTCTTGCACTTGTATGAATTGTTGTAAATCCTGCGGTGATTTAAGCACCCAACTGCTATGTTCCATCACTTTTGGTTCAATTAAGTAGCTGTACCAGGCGGCTAAATCACGAGCCAAAATCGGCCGTAATTGATATTGATTGAGACCAAGGCTAGGCAAGGCAATTGCGGAAAAAGGATGTGGCGTTTTTTTACCCAAATTGTACGGCTGGTGAGTGTAGTTGAAATTTGACGGTTGATAACTCATAGCATCTTTCAGTTTGTAGCGTACCTTTTCTGTTCGTCAAATGACGTCATCGAAAATAAGATTAAGAGAGTTTTGGATTTTACGCTATCGCTTAGTCGGAGTGAGATGCAAACTTATTTAGTTTGCTTTCAAGTTGATGCCGAGATTGCCGGAAGAGTTTAAGAAAATGATGCTT
>JAYVHZ010000330.1:0-9625 GCA_043770645.1 Undibacterium sp.
TGAACGTCCGTCAAAGCATGCTTTGACTCCCCGGCCCCGCATTTCCAACTGGCCGCTTGCGGGAGAAGGGAGTTTCAAGACAATAGGATCAAGTCCGGCATGACGGTCACGAAGGATTTTTTTGCACAACAAGCACAGACATAAAAACCACAAAACTATCGAGATTTTCAACCCTCTGAAAATAACTATTCAAAAATATGAATATATGAAATAATTGATTCATTAAAAAATCCTGACAAGCATTTCGCAAAATCAGGATCGGTTTTGATTCAAGCGGGTTTCAGCAGCAAGAAAAAACGATTCCCTTAACGAGCAATGAAAAATTCTGGCCTAGTCGTCAGAGGGGGATTTTTTTGCCCAAAATCTTTGAAGCGGAATAGAAGAACGAGGTACTCGCTTAGCTTGTCGTGCTTTGGCGGGTGATGTGATTTCAATGAAATAGGAGATGAACGTAATGAAAAAGCAAAATGACTTACAAAGTATGGCACTGAGCCCGATGGCAAAATCCGTGCGTGTGGCCTTAGGATTAGCAACACTGATGAGTTGCGCATTACCGGCGTTTGCGCAAACGACTACACCGCCTGAAGAGGCGGCTAAGACGCAAAGGGTGGAAGTCACTGGAACATCAATTAAGCGCCTTGCGCTCGAAACATCCTTGCCAGTACAAACCATCACGCGCGAGTCCATCGAAAAATCAGGTGTGACGACTGCTGAGCAATTGTTGGCTCAGATCTCTGCCAATGTCGGTAGTATCGAAGAAAAATCACAGAATACAGATACCCAAAAGAACAGTGGTTTCTCTGGTGCGAACTTGAGGGGCTTAGGCGTCTCCTCTACCCTAGTATTGCTGAATGGTCGTCGCATGGCGAACTATGCGTTTGGCGGTCAAGGTGTGGATCTGAGCTCTATCCCGATGGCGGCATTGGAACGTGTGGAAATTTTGAAAGATGGTGCATCCGCGACTTATGGTGCTGATGCGGTCGGTGGTGTCATCAATTTCATCACGCGTAAAGATTATCAAGGCGGGCAAATTTCAGCGCGCGCGGGTGGCTACGAAGAAGGTGGCGGCAATCGCAAACAAGTGAGTGCATCCGCTGGTTTCGGTAATATTGAGACTGATAGATTTAACGTATTTGGCTCTGTTCAAATTCAAAAAGCTGCACAACTTCGCGCAGTGCAAAGAGAGTGGTCTAAGACAGCCTTGCATCCTGAGCTGGGCACAAGTGGCCCGTCCACGACTAGTTGGCCTGCCAATCTTTTTCCTACCACGTCGGCTAGTCCGGTCTATGGTAGTGCTACGACGAACGATGGCAAATGTACGCCACCGTATAGCGTGCTGTTTGATGGTTTCTGCCAATTCGACTATCAAGCCACCGCCGATTTGATTCCAGAATCAACTAAGCTCAATTCCTTTGCACGCGCTGTTTTCGCGATCACGCCAAATCATCGATTATTCGCTGAAGCCGCTTATTCTAAAAACGAAGCCTACTATCGCATTTCTCCTGCGACTTTCACCTCGTACCGTCTGACGGCAAATGGTCCACGCACCGCTCTATTCTATCCAAAAGGCGGACCATTTTTTCCTAAGACTTATGTCGATGCGAAAACTGGTGTGGTCATGAACACGCCCGATAAAAATGTTTTTGTGTCAGTCCGTTTATTACCGCTAGGGCAAAGAGAACGGGTTCAAGATACCTCGCAAGAACGTTTCGTGATTGGCTCAGAAGGGGAAATCGCTGGTTGGGATTACAGCATGGCGTGGAATCATTCTGTCTCGAATACGACCGAGCAATACAATAACGGCTTCGTCTACGGTAGCAAACTCGGCCCTTTGATTACTTCGGGCGTTGTGAATTTGTGGGGAGACAATACGCCAGAAGTCATGAAGATGATGGAAGACACTCAGGCGAAAAAAGTCGCGGGACGTACAGGTCGCGCGACCTCGGATAGCATAGGCGGTAACGCGTCTAAAGAATTATTTCAACTGCCAGCCGGTGATGTTGCTGTCGCGCTTGGTTTTGAATTGCGTCGCGAAAAATTATCCGACAAGCAGTCAGCAGAAGCCAAGTCCGGTTTGCTCAACAACATTACCTCATCACCAGATACCGTAACTTCACGTGAAGTGAAGGCCTTGTATACCGAGGTGCATGTTCCTATCACTAAGACTCTTGAAGCGGATTTGGCTGTTCGTTATGACTCCTATGACATTGGCAGTATCGGCAGTAGTACCAATCCAAAATTGTCGATACGCTGGCAGCCAGTGAAAGAAGTGGTCGTGCGCGCTTCCGCTGGCACTGGCTTCCGCGCACCTTCATTAGCCGACGTGAGTGCGTCACCGACCAATTCCTCGACCTCGAACTTTTATACAGATCCACAACGCTGTATCAACAATGTCGGCCCAGGTTGCAAGCCAGGTCCTATGCCTATTCTGTCAGGCGGTAATCCCTTTTTAAAACCAGAAACTTCTAAACAATTTGCAGTCGGTGCTGTGATCGCGCCCGGCTATGGTGTTACGGTTTCGGTAGATTATTGGGACATCAAAAAAGAAGACGTTATTTCAGCTTTGAGTGAAACCTTGATTGCATCCAACTTTGCTTATCTAAATAAATACATCACGCGCTTACCGACTGATCCTGCATTTCCAAACATGCCGGGTTTAATCGAAAGCATTCTCTTACCAATGGACAACCAAGGTAAACGTAATGTCGCTGGTATTGATCTCGGCATCAGTCATCGCCAGAATTGGGACGCGTTCGGTCAATTAAGAACGACTTTGAGTGGTACCTACTTGACTAAGACGGAAGAGCAATTGGTGAAAGATGGTCCGATGATGAATAACCTCGGCATCTACGCGAATCTCTATCCAACCCCAAGATGGAAACATCAATTGTCTTTCGATTGGAGTATCAACAAATGGAATTTAGGTGTGACGAATAAATTCCAATCCAAATACCAAGACGCATTGGCCTACATCATCACGCCAACACCTGGTGCAGCAGTCGTGAAACCGGTTGGCACACCTGGCTATGCACCGAAAGATGTGGCATCGTATAGCACCTATGATCTATTCCTCGGTTATACCGGCTTCAAGAATATTCGTATGAATATCGGTGTCATTAATCTCTTTAATAAAGAACCGAATGTGTCGAATCAAACTGGTTATTTCCGTGGTTTTGATCAGAGTGTTGATGCGACTGGACGTTATGTTTATGCGAGTATGACGTACACGTTTAAATAATTTGAATAGTTTAAATATTCTAATAAGTACTAAGTTATCATCTGCGTGTTGCAAAAAAGAAGAGAACGCATCGTTTGCGTTTTCTTCTTTTTGCTTTCAATTTAAAGCTTTCTCTAATTTTTATCCGAAAGGTCCTTGCATGAAATCGATACAGGCACCCAATGCCGTTGTCATGATCCGTCCCCACCATTTTTGTCCCAATCCACAAACGGCGGCGGATAATAGTTTTCAAAGTGTAGATCAAACCCGATCTGCGCAAGAGATCGCAATCCGTGCCAGAGATGAAGTCACTGCAGCCGCCAGCATGTTGGAAGCGGCTGGTGTGAAGGTGCATGTATTTGACGACTTTAGTGAAAACGAAACGCCAGATTCGGTGTTTCCGAACAACTGGTTTTCAACACACGCTGGTGGCCATATCGCTTTGTATCCTATGTACTCGCCAAATCGTCGGCGCGAACGTCGTACCGATGTGATAGACATGCTCAAATCGCAGTATCGTGTGCAAGATGTGATTGACTATTCTGGCCTCGAATATGATGGATTATTCCTGGAAGGTACAGGCGCGATGGTACTCGATCATATTGATCGCGTCGCCTATACGGCACGCTCAAATCGTGCTAATCCTGTGGCGTTGGAACGTTTTTGCACGCACTTTAATTTTGAGCCTATGGCGTTTCACTCCACTGATATGCATGGTCGTCCTGTGTACCACACCAATGTCATCATGTGTATCGCCACCGAGTTTGCCTTAGTCGCATTGGATATGATTCCCGATGCATTGCGTCGTGATGAAATGGTGCATCGCTTACAGCAAACTGGCAGAGAAGTGATCGCGCTGACCGAAGCACAGATCAATGAATTCGCGGGCAATGCATTAGAGCTCAATACCAAGGCGCCGGAGCAGACAACCAGAATCTTGGCGATGTCGGCTAGAGCAGCGGCCAGCCTACTTCCCGAACAAAGAGCGATTATCGAAAAATCCGCAAAGATATTGCCAATCGCTATTCCGACTATCGAGTTGGCGGGCGGCTCGGTGCGATGCATGCTCGCTGGCATACATCTTTCAGCACGCAATTAGATCGTAGAGCCTAATTGGAAGGAGACAGATTCTGTCAATTCTGCTGCCATCGACACGGCAGCAGGATTGCGTCGCATGACTTCAGCGACCAGACCTTCACATAGTAATTGCAAGGCGACATAACTAGACGGCAGAACCGGATGCGCGGCTGAAACAAATAGACGCAAATCCGCTTCGTTAGCTAATGGTGCGGCATGAGAATCAACGATGGCGATGACAGCGGCACCGCGATCACGAGCAAATTTGGCGAGGTGAACGGTATCGCGAGAATAGCGAGGTAAGCTCATCGCCACCAAGACATCACCCTTACCGATCGTGCTCATGCGGCTCGCACTTTGTTCAGTACCACCACTCACGCTCAAGGCCGACACCGAATGACTGAAAGGCGTTAAAGCGTCTGCAAACCATGCACAGACGTGGCTGGTCAATCCAAAACCCAAAACATAGATGCGACCTTTCGTAGACAGCAATTTAGCGGCCTCAACGATGTCAGCAGCACTATTTTCGTGATTTAGTTTTTCGAGATTTGCTTTCCCCATTTCGACATATTGTGCGGTTGAACCGAGAATGTTTTTCCCTTTCTCATCGCGCAATTTTTCGATAGGATCGATGGTCGCTCGCATGACCAAGGCGAGTTCGGATTTCAGTTCAGCAAAGCCAGCATAACCGGCAGCCCGCGCCATGCGATTAACACTGGCTGGGGAGCTACCACATGCCTCCGCAATATCTTCTATACCTAGGGTGGCCGCTTGTGCAGTGTGACGCAACATCCATTGCGCAACGATGGTAAGTGCTGGAGAGGCATCACGTGCACCTTCGCGGATACGATCAAATGGGTGAGTTGCATTGTCCTTTGCAGGGCTTGCTGTTGATTTTGTTTTGCTGGATTTTTTTTGAATCGACATGGTCGATACGCTTTCTGTTGAGAGTGCAAATAGGGAACGACGCAGAGGCATATTGTGCCGTTTTACAAGGCTAGATGCAAGCTGACAAGCAAGTCGAGGCTCGTGCAATTCACAAGCCCTTCCCTCAGCCACTTTAATTGCTTATCGAAGATTCTTTTCTATCGCGGGACCGTTGCTTGAGTACGGTGCGATATCAAGCTTTAATCGGGCATAACTGAGATTTCCCTGGGCGTTGAATCGCAATTCACTGCCTTGTGTCCGAAGTAAGGTCAGCGCAAAATCAATTGCGTCAGACGCTTTTTGGTTTTGTTCCAGACCTGTAAAACCAATGGCTTTGTCAGCGCCCTCTTCGCCCATTTTTTGAATGAGCTTTACGAAACGCATGCTACCGGAATCCTGTACGCGCTCTGCCGTGATCGCTGTATTCATCAAGGGCTGACTACTTTTTTTGCTATCGCTTGCCAGTTGAACCTGCAAATCGCCAGCTTGGGTCACGGTGAGACTATCGCCTTGATTCAGATAATGAATCATGATGTTCTCAATATTGAATGCGGCCAGCTTTTCAGATTGTAGTTTTGCCTGCCGCGCATCAACGATAAACACGCCACCTGCACCGACCACACGCATATGATGCGATCCATCTGCAGCGTTAGCGTGTACGACCAGCGCCGTATTTTCATCAACACCAAAACCATAATCGACACCGCTATCCGCCACCAATCGCACCAGTCTAGCCTCGCGAGCACGTTGAGAAAAATGCGAATCAAGTACACCAAATCGGAAGAAACCTAGACCGCCATTTTTGGCAAAACTGCCTTTAGCACTAGGCTCCTCAGGCTCCGGTCCGTCAATTTGTCGATATCCGTGGCGTAGCACTCTTACACTGTCACCACCGCCTATCATAGGCACAGAGCGTCCTCGCCATTGACCACCTGATTGCACCGCGTCGCCAGCACTACTGCCTGCCACGACTAAGTGTCCCGCAGCATATCGTTTTTGTAATAGTCGAAGTTGTTCCGAGCTTGATTGCACGCTATTTGTCGATTGTTTGGTAATGAAGCTTTCCAAATGGCGAGTCTGATTGCCGCCTGCGAAGAAGATGCCATCGAGCTTGATCAGTTCTTGATTTAAAGCGCTCGCATTATTTTTGCAAAATGCGATTTGTTGTGCGGCTAAGTCAGGATACAGAAGATCCATGTGCGAATAGTCACGCAAAGAACCACGGTTAGCATAGTCCGCATAAAAGATCGGGGCAAACTCGCAAAGTTGTTGATCAATCGCTTGTCGCAAACCACCTTCGATTGGCAACCAGACGACGTCCGCACCTAAAGATTTGAAGGCGTAATAAAAGATGTCTCGGTCATTAAATGGATTTTCTGCAGAGGTGGTGACGATGCCTATCTTAGGCTTGCCACCCGCCTGTTTCTGATCAGCTTTGCGCTGCGTCGCTGCGAGCAAATTTTGATAGATGGATGCACTATTGCGATCGCTCAAAAATTTAACGCTACGTGCTTGTAGCAGGCGTTGTTGCATTGCTGTCTCTAGAGGTACAACCAAGCTGTGTCGCAGTGCAGATTGCGCCAAGGTGGGGAGTTCTTTTTTTAACTGAATTGCTGGTGATATGTCTTGTGATCCCATTAGATCAAGCAAGGCTTTCCAGCTTATGCCAGATAAGGCTGCTTCAGGGTTTGTCTCTCGAATTTGGCTCAGTTTTGCAATGACTTTATCTTTGATCTGCTTTGCCATCAATAGCTCAGGCAATGCGCGGATTTTTTCTATATTGCTGGCATCGATACGATAGCTAAATGCGGGATGCGTGATCGCTGGCTCAAACGAAATGTCACTCGCTTTCAATCCAGCAAATGCAATGTCTTCTTGCAGGATCTTGGTCCAGCCCTGCAAACAATAACGACTATTCGCGTCTAGCATAAACTCTTTAGAACCCATGCTAGAGCAACTGCGCATGCCGCCACCAATGATCACATTGCTGACATCGCCATAGTTAGTCTGCGTCACATTTTGATTATTCGACAGCGCTGCTTGTTTTGATTCTTGATTGGTACTGCATGCACTTAGCGACAGCAGGCAAAGAGTAAAACCACCGATCGCACTAGAACGTACGAACTGAGAGTTGAGGTATTTGCTTAGAAAATGAGGACCAAACATGTGCAGCCTTTTCTTGTGTCGCCTTTGGCAGCCTGTCGAACTTAGGAAATGTCGGCTGCAAAATCGCCTAGACGGTGCATACTTCACCGGTTTCTTGGTCAATATCTCGATATTGACGCATCAAACCCGGCAAAATCTGCCCTCGCCCAGCCAATTTTTCGCTTCGACATCCTAAGTCCGACAGGCTGCAAGCGAGGAATTAATCAGAAAAAATTCGCGTCTCTATTTCGCCATCCTCGGTTACCCAGCCTCGGTACATCCCGCGAGAATTAAAAGGCATAGCAATACTACCATCGCGCCCTACCGTTATACATCCACCCTCACCACCAATTGCGCTCAAATTTTCAAACACAGTGGCGTTAGCCGCCTGCGATAAACTTTGTTTTCCATACACCATACGTGCATGAATATCGTGCCCCACGCAAGCACGGATAAAGTGTTCACCGGTACCGGTCGCCGACACCGCACAACTGGCATCGTTAGCATAGACACCCGCACCAATCAAAGGCGTGTCGCCAATTCGACCAGGACGTTTATTCGTCATGCCACCTGTTGACGTGGCTGCCGCTAAATGCCCATGCTGATCGAGCGCTACCGCACCTACCGTGCCAAACTTCTTTTCATTGTCCGTTTTGCCGTTCCCTGCAGTCGCTACCGAATGATCTAAAGCGACTTGGCTAGGATCGTTCGCACGCAGTGTTTGAAGCTGGTGTAGACGATGTAAAGTCGAAAAATAACTATTACTCACTTGTGGCAAACCCGCTTCAAGCGCGAATTGATCAGCGCCGTCGCCACACAGAAGTACATAGCGGCTATCCTTTAACATCGCATGCGCAGCGAGAACCGGATTCTTAATGTGGCGAGCGCCTGCGACGGCACCCGCGCTCAGATCACTGCCGTCCATCACACCGGCATCCAGCTCGTGAGATTCATCAGCGGTAAAAACAGCACCATGTCCAGCGTTGAATAAAGGATGATTTTCCAATGCCTCGACTGCCGCGACAACAGCGTTAATCGCTGTACCACCTGCTTTCAAAACCGACTGGCCCGCTTCGAGTGCTTGTCGTAGTCCTTGGTGATAAGGTTGTTCATCGCCACCTGTTTGTATCACGCCAGCCCCACCGTGTATGGCTAAAGTGTATGTCATTGTCTACCTCTATAAATGAATGTTCGTTTGGAAAAGTGTGTGAAATCTCACTAATCCTTTTAGTCGTCTATCTTCCGAATAGCGATACCTGTAAATCCATAGATCACCGCCAGAATGAAGCAGCCATAGCAAAGGAATGCGTAGGGTGCATACTCGATCACGGATACGCCTAATTGGGTCGACATGTAGATACCCGCCATAGACCACGGAATGATAGGTACAACGACGGTGCCAGCGTCTTCTATAGTTCGACTCAAATTGACCGCATGTAATCCAGCTTTGCGATAGGCGGCGCTAAACATTTCTGCAGGAATAATCAGACTGAGGTAAGAGGCGCCAGTCGTGAACGCGATGATGATGCATGACATCACCGTTGAGAGTATCAATGGTCCGCGATTTAAGCTGACCTTGTTCGTGATGGCTCGCAGTATCGTTTCTAACATCCCTGCTTTGGAAGCGATACCCGCAAAACCGAAAGCGCAGAACACGATCAACATGGTATTCATCATCGACATCATGCCGCCGCGTGTCAGGAGTCGATTAATGTCTGCGGGAATGTCTTGTAAGCTCAAACCAACTTGAGCTATTTTTGCTGACACCATGCGCATGTCAAATCCGTTGACTAAGGCGTTGACGCCATCTTTGAATGCGAAGCCTTGTACGAACAAGCCAATCAGGAATGCAACCGCAGCGGAAAACAACATGATAGGAACGGTCGGCATTTTTCGTATCGAGCCGACGATCACGATCAAAGCCGGTATCAACAATACGAAACTCATAGCACCAAATTGGTAGATGTGTTCGAGCGCATTCAGGTTCTCTTGCACCTTGGCGGGAGTCACGTACACAGCGCTTTGCAAGACACGCCCCATCACGCTATACAGTACGATGGACAGGAAAAAGATAGGCAAGGTCGTGTACAGCAAATGACGAATATGCTCATAGAGATTCGCCCCAGTGACTAAAGATGCCAAATTAGTCGAATCCGATAACGGCGACATTTTGTCACCAAAATAAGCACCAGCAACAATCGCTCCGGCGGTCATCGGCAACGGCGCACCGAGATTAAAGGCAATACCAATTAAGGCAAC
>JAYVHZ010000331.1:0-21085 GCA_043770645.1 Undibacterium sp.
GCTATTTCACCAGCTGGCGTACGGGTAAAGATGGCAGCCCTTCCTATCTCGCCCACAATATTCCGTGGGACAAACTCAGCCATATTAACTTTGCGTTTGCCCATGTCGATGGCGCCAATAAAATTTCAGTTGGAAATGAAGCAGATCCAAATAACTCAGCCACTGGTATGCAATGGCCTGGTGTTGCGGGGACAGAAATGGACCCTGCATTTAGCTATAAAGGTCACTTTAATTTACTCAACAAATTCAAGAAGCAATATCCGAATGTGAAGACCTTAATTTCGGTCGGCGGCTGGGCTGAAACTGGTGGCTATTTCGATGCGACAGGCAAGCGCGTCAATAGCGGTGGTTTTTACAGTATGACGACCAATGCTGATGGCTCCATCAATACCCCAGGCATCAATACCTTTGCTGATTCCGTGGTTGCCTTTCTACGCAAATATAGTTTTGATGGCGTCGATATTGATTACGAATATCCAACTTCAATGAAAGACGCAGGCAACCCTGTTGACTGGACCATTGCCAATGCACGCCGCGCAGGCTTGATGCGGAGTTATAAGGTCTTACTCAAAACTTTACGCGAGAAACTTGATGCTGCAGCCGTAGTCGACAATCGCTACTATCAAGTAACGATTGCAGCACCCGCATCTGGCTATTTATTGCGCGGCATGGAGAATTTCTCCGCCTTGCAATACTTAGATTTTGCCAACATCATGAGCTATGACTTACATGGTGCGTGGAACGAATTTGTAGGTCCCAACGCTGCTTTGTTCGACGATGGCAAAGACGCAGAATTAGTCCGTTGGAGCGTCTACACAACACCGCAATACGGTGGCATCGGTCATCTCAATACGGACTGGGCTTACCATTATTTCCGTGGTGCGATGCAAGCAGGCCGTATCAATATGGGTGTGCCCTACTACACCCGCGGCTGGAAAGGTGTAACAGGTGGAACCAACGGTCTATGGGGTAAATCGGTAGGCACCAATTGCCCGACCGGTGTGCCCAACTGCGGTGGTGGCGCGGTAGGTATTGACAATATCTGGCATGACCTCGATGAGCAAGGTAAAGAAATGGGCGGCGGTGGCAATCCTATGTGGCATGCCAAAAATCTGGAGCGCAATCAAGCAGGTAGTTACATTGCCAGCTATGGCTTAAAACCCGCAACCGATCCAGACGACAAACTTACCGGGACATACACGCGTTTCTACAATGCGACCTTAGTGGCGCCGTGGTTATGGAATGCACAGAAAGGCGTGTTCTTATCAACCGAAGATGAAACTTCAGTACAGAAAAAGGCACAGTGGATTATTGATCGTGGCATTGGCGGCGTGATGTTCTGGGAATTGGCAGGTGACTATGACTGGAACGCGACGCGCAATAACGGTCAAGGCGAATTCTTCATGGGTAGTACCTTGACCCGTTTATTCAATACCGCGTTTCTGAATGCCTCTGCTTATGGCAACAAACTCAGCACCCAAGCGCTCACTCGTGGTGCGATTGATGTTCGTTTTGAACTCAGCGGCTATAAATTGGGCGATGCAAACTTTCCTATCAATCCAACGTTGAAAATCACTAACAAATCAGGCTTTACTTTGCCCGGTGGTACAGAGTTTCAATTCGATATTCCGACCTCGTCACCAAACACCATGGCAGACCAATCTGGCTTTGGCATGAAGGTCATCAGCTCGGGCCATACAGGGAATAATATTGGCGGTTTAAAAGGCGACTTACATCGTGCTTCCGTCAAGTTACCAAGCTGGAGCAGCCTCGCTCCTAGTGCCAGCACCTCTCTCGCAGTGGTGTATTACTTGCCGATTTCTGGGCCAAGCAATTTTGCGGTCTATATCAATGGCAAGCCCTACGCGATTCGTAGCGAACAGCCACATCTCGCTTATGTGAAATAAGACTCAACGCTGGCGGCATCTGACGCTCATCACAACGAGAGTCAGATGCTTTTGAATGCATTTTGATCGCAATTTCTACTCAAGATTTTGGAGAACATATTATGGCATCACAAAAACAAAGTATTTCAAAAGCACTTCTCAGTTTTTTACTGTTTGGCGCTGCACTATTAAGTCAGGCTGACGCTAGAGCGATAGCACCACACCCTGTTAGTGCTGCGTTACAACCTGCTTGCGGCAACTGGCAAGCCAGTAAAATTTATCTCAAAGGCGACTATGTTATCGCCAACAATATCAATTGGCGAGCCAAGTGGTGGACACAAAATAATGAGCCTGGCAAGAACGATGTATGGGAATCGCGCCCGACTGGTGAATGCACATTTGATGGCAGTACCGATCCTGGCAATGGCACACCGAAAGGCATTCCAACCAAGAAAGAAGCTGAAGCAGCAGAAATAAGTAAAACCTCCAACCCCCTATTTCAACAAATCAAAGCATCGGTACGCACGCTTGATACTGCATCAGTAGAAGCTGTCGCAGCGGGACGCGCAGCCAATCCTGTAAACGTCAAACGAGTCGAACGTCTACTCTCGGCAAATGACTGGCAAACCCTATTTGTGATGCGAGATCCTAGCTATACCTATGTACGTTTTCTGCAAGCGATCGCTAAGTTCCCAGCGGTATGTGCCGACTACAGCGATGGCAGAAATGCCGATGCGATCTGTCGCAAAGGGCTAGCCACCATGTTCGCGCACTTTGCTCAAGAAACTGGTGCGCATGATCCGAACTCAGCGATACCACAATGGCGCCAAGGTCTGTATTTCTTAAAAGAGGCAGGATGTCGAGACGATGATACGAGTTGCGGTTACAACGCGGAATGTGATCCAACGACATGGCAAGGACAAACCTGGCCTTGCGGCAAAAATCCGAATGGCAGCTTCAAAAAATACTATGGTCGTGGTGCCAAACAACTGTCCTATAACTATAACTACGGCCCCTTCTCCGACGCCATGTTTGGCACCGTTCGCACACTCTTAGATAAACCAGAACTCGTCGCTGATACTTGGCTCAATTTGGCATCTGCGGTATTTTTCTATGTCTATCCACAACCACCAAAACCATCGATGTTGCACGTCATCGATGGCACATGGAAGCCGAATGCACACGATGCTGCTGCCAATATCACGGCGGGCTTTGGTGCCACCATCAACATCATCAATGGCGGGATCGAGTGCAATTCAGGCACAGACAAACCACAGGCGACCAATCGGATTAGCTACTACAAAAGCACGGCAAACTATTTTGGCGTACCAGTACCAAGCACAGAAGCCCTAAGCTGCGCAACGCAGAAACCCTTCCCATCGAATGGTGGTGGTGCGCAATTACTCAACTGGGAACAAGACTGGAGCTACGACCCAACACGTGCTGATGGCAAAACCTATGCCTGCAAACTGGTCAATTATCAAACACCGTTTAATGCTCTGAAGGCCGGCGATTACGTCAAATGTGTAGAGCATTATTTCAAAGTCACGCTCAAGTAATTTCAAGATCAACGATGTGCCGTGCACATCGAATTGCGAAAAATCCGCTCCACTTATGCACGGCGTAAGTGGGCTACAAATGAACAATGGGAGATACAATGAAACAACAATTAAAATGGAGTTTGCGACTACTGGTCGCAACAGCGAGCTTGATGCTAGCGAATCTGGCGAGTGCCGCAGAATGCAATCCATGGAGTTCTGGCACCGTCTATACACAAGGACTGTATTCAACACATGCAGGAAAAACCTGGCGTGCAAAATGGTACACACAAAACGAAGCGCCTGGCAGTAATCAATGGGGACCATGGGAAGAACGTCCTGCGTCTGAATGTGGTGTCGTCGGTCCACCCGGAGGTGACGGCAGCGGCATCCCAGAGCCAACACCAACCGTCGGCAAACATCTCGGTTCGTATTTCGCCCAATGGGGCATCTACGGTCGCAATTACAAATTGCGAAATTTAGTCGATACCGGCAATGACAAAAAATTGACCTTTCTCAACTACGCTTTCGGCAACGTGTATGCCGATGGCAAATGCAATATCATCACCAAAGCAGAAAACGGCAATGGCGATGGCGGCGATGGTTGGGCGGATTACCAACGAGGTTTTACTGCTGGCGAATCGGTTGACGGTGTTGGCGATACTTGGGATGCCAAACTCAAAGGCAACTTCAATCAACTTAAAAAACTGAAATTGCGCAATCCAAATCTGAAGGTATTGATTTCTCTGGGCGGATGGACTTGGTCTAAAAATTTCAGTAAATTTTCTATGACCGATGCATCGCGTAAAGCCTTAGTCACGTCATGCATCAATCTTTATGTCAAAGGCAATTTACCAAGTGCCGAAGGCGCTGGTGGTGCTGGGGTTGCTAAAGGCATTTTTGATGGCATCGACATCGATTGGGAATATCCAGTTTCAGGCGGCTTGCCAACCAATACTTACAACGCTGCCGACAAACAAAATTTCACTTTGTTGCTCGCCGAATTCCGCAAACAATTAGATGCACTAGCAACGACCAATAAACGCAAATACTATTTAACCGTCGCCATCGGTGCAGGTGCAGACAAAATCCGCAATACAGAGCCTGGCTTGTACAGTAAGCATTTAGACTGGATCAATGTCATGACCTATGACTTCCACGGTGGTTGGGAAGGTACAGGACCAACAAATTTCCAATCCAACTTATATCGTGATCCAGCCGCACCAGTGACTGGCGACTTAATCAAATACAACGTCGACGATGCAGTCACCGCACTCGTTGCAGGCGGCATGCCCAAAACCAAAATCGTGGTCGGCATTCCTTTCTATGGGCGTGGTTGGAAAGGTGTGGCACCAGGCCCTAAAGGTGATGGTTTGTATCAAAGCGCCACAAGCCCAGTTCCTGGCACTTATGAAGCAGGTATTGAAGATTACAAAGTATTGATACAAAAACGTGGTACACGTTACACCCACGCTGTCACCAAACAACTATGGAGTTATGACGGCAATGAGTTTTGGAGTTATGACGATCCTAGCGTGATCAACACAAAATCAAGCTACGTCAAAACACTAGGGCTAGGTGGATTATTTAGCTGGTCTTTAGATGGCGACGATGCGCAAGGTAACTTGCTTAAAGCGATGACGGCAGTCAGGCAATAAACGTTTAATAGACTAATTTTCATAAACCAGCATTAGAGGCATTCTCGGTTTTTCCCCAAGGAACCCTGATGTCACTAATAAAAAATCCGCTAAGCATTTTCATGCTTAGCGGATTGACTTCGACAACCAGAAATTTTCTAGTGAATTTATTTGAACTTATAGCTCGCGGACAAACTAACTACGCGACCAAACAAATTTAAGCCATGGTTATAGCCTTCCCAACCGTTAGGATCATAAAAAGGTTTGGTATTCAAGGCATTCTTGACATTCAATCCTAAACGCAGATCCTTTATCGGCGTCCAACCCAAACTCAAATTCACCGTTTTGAATGCCGGCGCGCCACCGCAATTGTTTGGCGCAACGGCGACACCGCCTGCAGTACAAGATTGAGGATTATTGCTCTCTTCGTCATTCTTGTCATAGGCCCACTTAGAACCACCCGTGTAATTCACGAACAGACTGCTGGTGAAATCACCGTAGCGCCAGTCAACATTCAAGTTCGCAAGCAGTTTTGGATTGCCATAATAGCCAACGTAGTTTTGTGAAAAACCATAGCCATCATCACCGTTGTAAGCATTACGATTCATGATCGTCGCGGAGCTTCCAAAATTCAGCTTGCCATAAGTGCCGAGATCAAAACGGGCATGCGCATCAATATCGAAACCATCGATCAAAGTACGACCGCGATTCATATACTTATTCGTCAAGCCAGCCAAAATACCCACTGAATACTTCGGCACACCACCTGCACAAGCAGCAGCATTTGCCGGATTCGCGCACATACCAGCAACCGCCGCCATATTTGCTCTGTCAAAATCAGTGATTGGTGCACGCACCGCATTCGGCGCACCGATCAGGGCTGGGCCATATTTTTCAACTGCCTGATCGTAGACTTCAGTAAAGTCTTGGCGCACGATTTCATTACGGCGATATACGAACCAGTAATCTAAGGAAACATCAAATTGCTTGTTAGCTTGGTAGACCAAACCGAGAGTACTAATCTTGGCTTTCTCTGGTTGCAAATTAGGATTTGGTGGTGTCAAGCCCCCAATATTGATACTGCAATTTGAATTCAACAGCGACCTACCAAGATCTCTATCCGTGGCAGTAGCTGATTTGATCAATAAGTTGGCGATCGCATTCGTCTCATCACAACGCACCTTATCACGCATACCGCCACGCTGGGCATAAACACCACCAACACCAGATTCAGCCAAGTTCGGCGCACGGAAACCTTGTGAATAGGTGCTACGAACCAATAGATCGCTAATCGGACGATAGGTAACACCAATTTTTGGAGCGAGATTGGCAGAAAAATTTGGATATTTATCGATACGTGCTGCGGTATTGACTTCCAGATTTTTCGCTATCGGAAAAATTGCTTCACCAAAGACTGCAGCGATGGTGCGGGAACCATCAAACCATGAGCCACCTTGTTGCGTGATCTTGCCGTCGGCAGCGTCTTTATTACCTGGCGTTTCAAATTCTTCGCGCATCAAATTAACGCCAAAAGCGGCACGTGCATCACCTGCTGGCATTTTGAACAAACTACCTTCTAGCTTGGCATCCCAAGTGACCAATTTAGTCCAAGATTGAATATCAAAAGTCGGAAAGGCTTGACGTAATAAATCCGCATTTTTTTCACTGATCACACCAAATTGATATGCAGGATTGTCGGCAATATACGTGCGCTTAGTCACAGGATCGACAGTAAAAGGACCGAAGACTTTTTCAAAACCAACTTTATTCACATTGACGGTTTGATACAGCGTTGAATGGCTGCCTGCAACCGCGAGCGCAGATTCAAAATCCCATTGACCAAATGAACCACGCAAGCCAGCCATCATACGATAAGTTTTATCAGTATTTTGTTGACCAAAATGACCTTTGGCATCCTGCATCAAATAGGTCAACCCAGCTGCACCGTCCATCTTACTTTTGAGGTCGGGGCTCATGTTTTTCAGATACACATTATTCGGCCCGAGGAAGGGATAACTAAAGGTATTTAGGGTCGTTCCAGTATTGCGTGAATACCAGTTCGCCGTACCACCGCCGCTACTGAATGAACGTGGGCCATTTTCACCACGCATATCAATATCGGTGTAGGCGACTTCAGCAAAACCTTCCCAATCTTGATTCAAATTGACGCGTCCACTGACAAATATCGTGGCACGATCAGATGTTGGTCCCGTATCGAGAGCGTACGGCAAGGTGTTCCAAACGCAGCGCGTCCCTGAGCCTTCGGTAATAAATGTTGAACATCCAGACGCAGCTTGTTGAGAGCGCTTGTTGTTTGCGTTTTTATCGAACACAAACAAAGTCCCTGGATTCAAAATACCAGGCTGACTACCTTCGCTAATACGGAAATTACTGACATAGCTAGGATTATTTTTATAAAACTGCTCGGGACGTTTCAGATAAGTATCTTCTAATGCGATGCGATCTCGTTTGTACAAGTTCACCGAGGCATATACGTTGTAGTTATCTTTCGCTAAATCGCCTATACCAAATAATGCACTGGCCTGACGTTCGCCATACGACTTGACATCATGTGAACTGTCGATGGTCGCGCTTGCTTGTAGGCCGCTATAGGATTTCTTGGTGATGACATTGATGACACCAGCAACCGCATCAGAACCATAAACTGCCGAGGCACCATCGGTCAGCACTTCCATACGCTCAATGGCAGCAGCAGGAATCGCATCAATATTTACGAACTGCGTTTGAAAGCCTTCTGGCGCACCGTAAAAAGACAGACGACGACCATTCAATAAAATCAAAGTGCCTTGCGCACCGAGGCCACGCAAGTTCGCTTGCGAAGCGCCATCAGACCCGGTAAACATCGAACGGAAATCTTGCTGTGCTGGTCGTGCCGCTGGCAAATTATCCAATACCTGCATCAGCGTACGCGCACCCATATTCTCAATCTGTTTTGCATCAATCACCTGCACTGGTGACGCGGTCTCCGCATTCACACGCTTGATGCTGGAGCCTGTCACTTCGACTCGTTGTACTTTATCTTTCTTCTCATCGTCATCGGCAGCAAAAGCACTCGATGCAAATCCTATGGCGAACATGGCAGCCGCCAGCTTGGTCAATCTCATTTGAATCTCCTATTTATAATTGCAAAACTTGTCGTCAGTATGTTGAATGCACTTGATGACCGCGCCTTTGTGAATTTAGTGAGCCCGATAAGTCACCTAGAGGTCGTCAATGCAAAATGTGGCAAGCGTGGATAAAGTGCCGACAGGTCAAAGAATAAATGGGAATAGAAAAAGCCAACAGCGACAAATAATTAAGCGCACATCAAGTAAAATTTTATGAGCGCAGAGTTAAAAAAATGCTCGAACAATGTCGATGCGATAGCACGCGACATGCGATATACGAAGGCAAAAAAAGATAGAAAAGAGGGAGTGAATTAAGACGCTAGTTCGACCCTAAATCAAGCATAAATTCAAGCATGAATTCTTGCTTGAATTGAGGTCGAACAATACGCCTACTTTTGTAACGATAGCGCAGAAAATAAAATGTTATCGATGATCTTGACGCCAAGCGTTTGCATAGGCGTCGGCATGGATTTTGACCTGCACTGCGGTATGGCCTGCTTGATATAAATTCGATCCAAGTCCAAACCCATTCGCACCTGCTTGCAGGTAAGCCGACATACCATCAGGACGCACTCCACCAACAGGCAAGCACAAAGTTTGCGCCGGCAAAACTGAACGCCAAGCTTTTAAAACCGATGGAGGAACACTCTCAGCGGGAAACAATTTCAGCGCATCTGCGCCATGTTCTAGTGCAGCAAACGCTTCAGTTAATGTCGCGACACCGGGCGTACAAATCATGTCCATTTCTTTCGCGGCACGAATCACTGCAACATCCGCATGTGGCATGACGATCAAACGTCCTCCGACTTGATGAACCTGCTCAATCTGCTTTTGATTCATCACCGTACCTGCGCCGATCAAGATATGGCTAGGTAAATGTTTGACTAGCAGTGCAATACTGTCTATCGCATTGGGCGAGTTCATTGGAACTTCGATACAACGAAAGCCAGCCTCCACCAATGTATGTCCGATCTCAACACACTCATGATTTTGAATCCCGCGCAAGATCGCGATCATTGGTAGTTCTGTAAAGTAGTCAGATAAATTCATGGCGAAGCAAATCAGGCGTCGAGGTATTAAGAGGAATATTCTAATTGGATGTAGTTTAGTTAGTTCTTGCGTCTTATGCCAACGAGATAAAGTATAGATCTCATTTAGTTTTTTTTGCCAACCATAAATTATTCACGCAATAATTCTGGCGCCAGTTCCGTACTTTCTTTCAAAGTCTGTAAAACTATATTTGAACGGATATCCAACACCCCCGTCGTCTTATAAAGGCTATCCAATACAAACGCAGAATAATGTTTCAAGTTACGTGCACGTACGCGTAATAAATAATTGGCGTCACCAGTGATGATGTAAGAGCCAACGACTTCCGGCCAACTTTGCAAAGCCTTGGAGAAATTCTCATGCCATTGCTCAACATCCCGCCGCATCGTCACCTGTACAAAGGCATCCACCTCCAAACCCAAGACATTGGTATCAAGCACTGCACGATAATGACTAATGACGCCACTCTCTTCGAGTGCACGTACACGTCGTAGGCAAGACGAAGGCGAGAGAAACACCCTCTCCGCCAAATCTTGATTGCTGATGCGTCCATCAGATTGCAAAAGCTGCAAAATCTTTAAATCAACAGGATCGAGTTGCATTTGAATTTTTCCATCAGATTTCATCACTAAAGCGCCATATTATTCTAATTTCAAAGAAAATATCGAAGAACTTTGCAAGAACACATCAAGAATTTCAGCATAAAATACTTCTCTTCGCGACGCCATGAGGGTTCACGAATGAACTCGCCCTCATTGAACTTACCCTAAACTCCAAGGCAAAAATTTATGACACCGATTAACCGACATGATTGTGAAACCCTAGATAAAGAGGATGCACTTGCCAGTTTGCGTGCTGAATTCAATCTCCCTGCTGGCATGATTTATTTAGACGGCAATTCACTAGGAGCACAACCGAAAGCAGCATTTCAACGCGCGCAGCAAGTGATCCAAGAAGAATGGGGAACGGATCTAATCAAAAGCTGGAATAAAGCTGGTTGGTTCGATCTGCCATCGCGTTTAGGTAATTTACTCGCGCCTTTGATCGGTGCCGATCATGACGAAGTCGTAATCACTGATTCGACATCGATCAACTTGTTTAAAGCCATCGCCGCTGCACTACAAATTCAGGCGCAAAAAGCCGATGCAGGCACACGCAAAGTCATCATCACAGAACGCAGCAACTTCCCAACCGATATTTATATGGCAGAAGGTCTGACCAAGTGGTTAGATCGTGGCTACCGCATACTGTTAGTGGATAGTCCTGAAGAATTAAACAGCGCCATCACCCAAGATACTGCGCTAGTCATGCTGACCCATGTCAATTATCGCAGCGGCTATCTACACGATATGGCAAATATCACCGCTATGGCGCAAGCCAAAGGCGCTTTATGCCTATGGGATTTGGCACACTCTGCGGGTGCGGTTGAAGTCGATTTGCAATTAGCGAATGCTGATTTCGCCGTTGGCTGTTGTTATAAGTATCTAAATGGCGGACCTGGTGCACCAGCTTTCATATGGGTACCTAAACGTCATCAGGCAGATTTTCATCACCCACTCACCGGCTGGTGGGGACATGCCGCACCATTTGCGATGCAGCCTTCGTTTAGCGTTACACCAGACATACGCCGCGCACTTTGTGGAACACAACCCATCGTGTCTTTAGCAATGATTGAATCCGGCTTGCAAATTTTTGCGCAAACATCGATGTCTGCGATTCGCAAAAAGTCCTTAGGCTTAACCGATTTGTTTATCCAATTAGTCGAAACGCGTTGCGCACAACACCAACTCGGATTAGTCACACCGCGTGGGCATGCGCAACGCGGCAGTCATGTCAGCTTCACGCATGAACATGCCTATGCGGTGATTCAAGCACTGATCGAACGCGGTGTCGTCGGCGATTACCGTGAACCGGGAATTATGCGCTTTGGCTTTACACCTCTGTACACCAGCTATGCAGAAGTTTGGGATGCCGTAGAAATTCTTCGAGACATCCTTGATAGTCAAAGTTATGACACGAATATCCAGCGTCATGCGGTGACTTGAATTAGCAACTCGAAACACAAGCATCCCTTATTTATTTGAACAAAGAGACAAAAATGAGCACAGACAACACCAATCAACCGCAAAGTGAAGGCAAATGCCCAATGGCTTGGCATGGCGCCAAACTCGATTTCAGTAAAGACATGAGTTATGGCGACTACCTAGGTTTAGATCAAATCCTATCTGCACAACATCCGCGCTCGCCGAATCACAATGAAATGTTATTCATCATTCAACATCAAACGAGTGAACTCTGGATCAAGCTGATGCTACATGAGCTGCATGCTGTGCGCGAGCAGATCCGATTAGGCGATTTGCCACCTGCTTTTAAAATGCTATCGCGTGTGGCTCGCATCATGGATCAATTGGTTCACGCATGGGATGTACTAGCAACCATGACGCCAAGCGAATACACCGCAATTCGGCCGTATTTGGGCAACTCATCCGGTTTTCAATCCCATCAATACCGTGAACTAGAATATCTATTGGGCAATAAAAATGCGACCTTATTACAAGTTCACGAGAAAGCGCCCGAAGCCCATGCCAGCTTAACCGCCGCATTACATTCACCATCTATTTATGATGAAGCAATTATGTATATGGCAAGGAATGGTTTCAACATTGATGCCGACCGCTTGCAATTAGATTGGTCCCAAACCGTAGTTCCAAATGACTCAGTCAAACTGGCGTGGCAACAAATCTATCAAGCACCTGAACAGCATTGGGCGTTTTATGAATTGGCGGAAAAATTGGTCGATATGGAAACAGCCTTCCGCATCTGGCGTTTCCGCCATGTCACGACCGTTGAGAGAATTATTGGCTTTAAAACTGGCACTGGTGGCACTGCTGGCGTCAGCTATTTGCGCAAGATGTTGGATGTCGTGCTATTTCCTGAGCTTTTTTCGATTCGGACTGAGCTGTAATTATTGAAACAGTTAACCCCAAAATACATTTTTGGGCGTTTACTTAAAGCAATATTTCCATCGTAAAACATTGCCGCATGGAACTTTCAATCAGATAGTGACTACCATGAAGTGTTGTAAAAAAGCCGCAAAAATTATACCTTCGAAATGATTTTCCATCTCTAAAAACTATAGAAAAACGTACGTATATATTAAGAAAAATTAACTTCCTGCATGCTTTTCCGTGTAGAAACTAAATACATCTAGGAAAAATCAAATTAACTTTCGAAATACGTCAAAATTCAAGAATAAAACCTCCCTTTTATCTACTTTCTTCAAACAAACGACTCTCTCATGTACCTCACAAGAACATTGCTTAAAAAATTAGCACAAGAATTATTTTTTATAGAGCCATAGAAGCACAAATAGACATGGGAATTGATACTAAACGAACTATTCACCGCAACGCCTTCAGGCTTGACACTTATATATCCCAAGTGGTCTCATACGGAGTGAATGTTTTTTCAAGGTCTTTTAGAGATAAAGGTTGGGAATGGATTCGCTAACTTAAGATGTCTTAGCGATTTTCACTCAAAAGAAATGGTTCTCCATTTCTTGAAACACTAATTTAAAGTCACGACCTAACAAAAATGCATTTCCAGAAAAGTTTTAAGAAAATTCAAGAAAGTTTTTTGAAACTACAATTTATTTTTTACTCAATGGAGGAAGTTAACATGGTCGAAAAGATCTTATCTCGTTCCGTACGTCTGATGTTTATTGGCGGCGTAGCTATGGGAGCGGGAATGCTGGCACAACCAGCTTTTGCACAAGACGCAGCTCCACAACGCGTTGAAGTTCTTGGTTCATCAATCAAGCGTATCGCAATTGAAGGTGCATTGCCAGTTCAGACTTTATCAAAAGCACAAATCGAACAATCTGGCGCAACAACTGCTGCAGACTTGATCGCTTCCTTGCCATCGATGCAAGGTTTTGTTACATCATCGACTTCCGTCAATGGCGGCGGCGGCGGTACACAAACTGCGTCGATTCACGGTATTGGTGACGGCTATACATTGGTCTTATTGAATGGTCGCCGCGTTGCACCGTTCACGACTGGCTCCACAGTCAATTTGGCGAGTATTCCATTGTCAGCGATCGAACGCGTTGAAATTTTGACCGATGGTGCATCTGCACTGTACGGCTCTGATGCGATTGCTGGTGTTGTCAACTTCGTACTGAAAAAAAATCAACAAGATTTCAATGTTGAGTTCACTTACAGCACGCCACAAGAATCCTCCAAAGGCAAAACAACTAACTTTGCAATTTCCAAAGGCTTTGGCGATCTGAACAAAGATGGCTATAACGTCTTCTTGGCATACAGCCATGATGAACAAGCTGAATTGAATGCGGCTGATCGCGAATTCACAAAGTTTGGTGGCCAAACAGCCTTCGACGAAGGCGGCAAGAAGTACATTATGACGATGACTTCAAGTAACTCTACACCTGGTAACGTTACAGCTAGACGCGCTGATGGTAGCGCTTTGAACTTTAATCCTTACTTAGCCACCAATGGTAATTGCCCAGCGGCTAATACCGTTCAAGCAGGGACTCGCTGCCGATTTGACTACGCCCAAACTGTGCAAATTTTGCCAGAATTGAAGCGTGATAGCTTAATGGGAACGATCAATTACCAAATCAATGATGACTTGAAATTCTATGCCGAAGGTTTGGCGACGAAATTTACAAGTACCGCTGCTTTTGCAGCGCCAGCACAACCATTGGGTATGCCTTTAAACGGAAAAGCCTGGGCATCTGCATTAGCTGGCTACAACAAGTTAAACACAAGCACTTCACCTGTTACTAGTGCTACGATGAACTTACGTTTGGTGGACGCTGGTCGTCGTACTGACGGCTGGGCGACCGAATCCAAGCATTTTGCCACTGGTCTTGAAGGTACCTTCAAAAATTGGGACTACGCAGCTGGGTATGTTCACTCTGAAAACAAAGCGATCGACAATGCAGTCGCTGGCTACACTAGCGGTGAAAAGCTGGATGCTTTGATTGCAAGTGGTGCGTTTAATCCATTCTTACCTCCATCAGCATCACAAAAAGCAGCGCTTGCACCTGCTGTGTTACGCCAAGTACTGGACACACAAAAGTCAACAATTGATGTCTTGAATCTGCGTGGATCTACTGGCTTATTCAAGATGGCTGGCGGCGAAGCAAATATCGGTGTCGGTGTCGATGCAATGACACAGAAGTTCATCACAAATCCAAGCCCAATCGCACAAGGTCCAAACAAGCAACAGCCTAATTGGACAGATACCAACGTCGGTGGTGGTACAGGCGCATTGCCAGTCAATGCATCACGTGATAGCTGGGGTGGTTTTGCTGAATTACAAATGCCAGTATTGAAAAACTTGGATGTCAATTTTGCCGCCCGCTATGATAGCTACGACGCCGTCAAAAACGACAAGAACTTTGATAACCAAGGTAACTTGAGAGCGAATGCAACACAAGGTGAAAAAGCTAGTTCTGGTACTTACAAGTTATCAGCAGCTTTCCGCCCAATGGAATCTACGTTGTTACGTGCTTCTTATGGTACTGGTTTTAAAGCACCTAGCTTGATCAATATCACAAGCCCGATCGTCAATGGTGGTTCATCCAATTTCTATGCTTGCCCAATCAAATCTGGGCCTTTATTGACTTTGTGTAACGGCACTGCTGAATACGGCTTACTGACTGGTGGTAACTCCACGACAGGCAGCACAGCGCTGAAGCCTGAAAAGTCCAAACAATGGACAATCGGCTTCCGTATCGAACCGACAGCAAGTTTGTCTGTTGGTTTCGATATGTGGGAAGTGAAATTGAAAGATCAGATCACTACACTGCCACAGTCCTTAGTGTTCAATGATCCTAAATACTTGCCATTATTCTCAGCCTATTTCGATCCAATTCAGAAGCAAAACGTTTTGGTCGCGACATTATCTCCATTTAACTTGGCTAGTTCACAGTACCAAGGTATTGATTGGGATCATACTTACAGAATGAATACTTCTGTAGGTAAAGTATCAGTCAATTGGACAGGTACTTATATGTTGAAAGCTGATTCAGACACAGGCGTTGCTGGCGAAGCTACAGAGAAAAGCGTTGGTCGTTTCGATAAGTATAACAACGTCACTTTCCGTGTTATTTCTCGTTTAGCCGCGATTTGGAAGCCATCTGACCGTTACACACATTCTGCAACATTGGGCTACCATTCAAGCTATATCGATCAAGTAATTGATGCTGACAATGATGGCTCTTTGGCATTACGCAATGCAGATGGCTCAGCTGGTGATTCAGTAAGCTTGAAACGTAAAGTCAAGGCTTATTACACAGTTGATCTGCAATCTAAAGTCTTGTTCAGCAAGAACTTGACGATCACTGGCGGCATCAAGAACTTGTTCAACCAAGATCCTCCACTCTCTATCCGTAATGCTGGTGGTGGTAACCACTTAGGAATCGATGGTCGTTACACAGATCCATTGGGTCGTCAGTTCTACGTTGTTGGCAACCTGAAGTTCTAATTAGCATGTTGTTAGCTAAGAAGTAAAACGAAAAACCCCAAGCTTGCTTGGGGTTTTTTTTATTCTGAAAATCAATCTACACTTGGAAAATGATGCACGTGCGAGACTAAGAAAATGCTATCAAACAGTTCCAAAAACAAAAAAGCACCGACCGCAGTAGGTGCTTTTTCTTCACGATCTGTTGATTTATTTGCGCCCTAGTGGATCCGTAGGCGTACCGGCACGAGGCACGATAAGGTCGTCAGAGGAAACTGTTTTCACATCTGATGTTGATCGCTTATTTTTTTTCTGTGGGATCAAGCTTCCAACAACATACTCTCTTTCAACCGCCACTTTAGCTTGATTCGGATCCTCCAACTCAACGCTTGCACATGCACTCAAGGACAACAAAGCTAAACCACCAATCAACAATTTAATCATATTAGTTATTCTCTAAAGATAATCCGTTAAATTTCGAATGTGCATCACCTTTTTTGCAGCCCCAAATAGCGGAGCCTTCATCCGCATTCAAAGCCAAGATAAAAAAGGAAATTTAAAGATGCTCAAAAAGATTAACAATAAGAATAATAGCTGTCAACATTAATCAATGATAACGATTCCCACCATGACTACGATTCAATTCCACAATAGCAGTCTAGAACATCAATCTTGGTAAAAAAATTATCAAGACAACCGAGATGATTCTCGGAAGTATTGTTCAGTCATCTGGGTTAGATTCAGGCGAAGCTTTTTTAAGGCTTGGAAAAAAACTTCGCCAAAATCTTCATTAAGCCAACTTACCATGACATTGCTTAAACTTCTTGCCGCTACCACATGGACAAGGATCATTACGGCCGATCTTAAAGCCATGGTCCGTCATTGGCGTTTGCTCATCTGCAGTCACTGGGCTTGGCGCTAGCATCTCTTCTGGTGAAGCGTTCGCGTCGAATTCTGCGTGTTGGTAGTGAACATTTTCGATCTGGCTCTGTGCCATTTGTTTCTCTGCCGCTTCGATCTCTTCACGCGATTGAATCCGCACTGTCACCACGATACGCACCACTTCATTTTTGATCTGATCCAACATTTGACCAAACAATTCAAAGGCTTCACGCTTATATTCCTGCTTAGGATTCTTCTGTGCATAGCCACGCAAATGTATCCCTTGGCGCAAATGATCCAGCGCAGCCAAATGTTCGCGCCAGTGATTGTCGATGCTTTGCAACATCACGCTACGCTCAAACCCTGCGAAAGAATCTTTTCCGACCACCTCAATTTTCGCATCATACTCAGCTTTCGCAGCCGCTACCACACGCTCAAGGATGTCTTCATCTGTCAGGTTTTTCTCAGTTTCAAGCAAACTGACGATATCCAAATCTAATGCCCACTCTGCTGCAAGTACGGCCTGCAGACCTGGCAAATCCCATTGTTCTTCAACGGTTTCTGCTGGCACATATTGACGTACCAAATCATGGAACATGCCATCACGCAAAGAGGCGATCATTTCTGACATGTCGTGCGCTTCCAACAACTCATTACGCTGCTGATAAATTACCTTACGTTGATCATTCGCGACGTCATCGTATTCGAGCAATTGCTTACGAATATCAAAGTTACGCGCTTCGACTTTACGTTGTGCTGATTCAATTGAGCGACTGACGATACCGGCTTCAATTGGTTCGCCTTCTGGCATTTTCAATCGATCCATGATCGCACGAACACGGTCACCGGCAAATATACGCAAGAGCGCGTCATCAAGAGACAAGTAAAAACGTGATGAGCCTGGATCGCCTTGGCGACCAGAACGACCACGCAATTGATTATCTACACGACGTGATTCATGACGTTCTGTACCAACGATATGCAAGCCACCAGCGGCAACAACTTGATCATGCAAGGACTGCCATTCATCACGCAGTTTTTGCGATTGCTTTTGTTTTTCAGTATCAGATAAATTTTCTGACGCTTCAATCATTTGCACTTGCTTGGCGACATTGCCACCCAAGACGATATCGGTACCACGACCCGCCATATTGGTGGCAATGGTGATCGCTTTTGGACTTCCTGCCTGGGCAATAATTTCTGCTTCACGTGCATGCTGTTTCGCATTTAAAACATTGTGCGGCAATTTCGCTTTGTCCAAGATGCCAGACAATAACTCGGAATTTTCAATCGACGTCGTACCCACCAAAACTGGCTGCCCGCGCTCATAACAATCTTGAATGTCGACGAGCATCGCACCGTATTTTTCTTCGGCAGACTTATACACCTGATCTTGTCTGTCTTTACGCGCTGATGGACGATTTGGTGGAATGACTATCGTTTCGAGACTGTAAATCTCTTGGAATTCGTAAGCTTCTGTATCTGCCGTACCGGTCATACCCGACAACCGCGCATACATGCGGAAGTAATTTTGGAATGTGATCGAGGCTAAAGTCTGGTTTTCATTTTGAATGCGAACGCCTTCTTTCGCTTCAACTGCTTGATGCAAACCGTCAGACCAACGACGGCCCGTCATCATACGACCGGTAAATTCATCAACGATCACAATTTCATCATTGAGCACGACGTAATGTTGATCTTTAAAATACAAAGCATGTGCACGCAGGGCTGCATATAGATGATGTACCAGTGAGATATTCGCGGCATCATACAAAGATGCGCCTTCTGGCAACAAGCCCATTTGTGTCAGAATGCGCTCAGATTTGTCATGTCCTGCTTCGGTCAATAGAACCTGATGCGCTTTTTCATCTTTAACATAATCACCTGGCACTTCCACCACACCTTTGCCGTCCGGTGTTTCTTCACCGATCTGCAAGGTTAAAAGCTTAGGGACTTCATTAATTTTGTAGTACAACTCGGTGTGATTTTCTGCCTGACCAGAAATGATCAAAGGCGTACGCGCTTCATCGATCAAAATCGAATCGACTTCATCCACGACTGCAAAATTCAAAGAACGTTGTACACGATCTTTGAATTCGTACACCATGTTGTCACGTAAGTAATCAAAGCCAAATTCGTTATTGGTGCCATAAGTCACATCAGAACCATAAGCAGTCTGCTTCGCATCATGCTCTAACTGAGACAAATTGACGCCAGTAGTCAAACCTAACCAGCCATACAGTAAGCCCATCTGATCCGCATCGCGCTGTGCCAAATAATCATTGACAGTAACAACATGCACACCCTTACCAGACAAAGCGTTCAGGTAAATTGGCAGCGTCGCCATCAAAGTTTTACCTTCGCCAGTGCCCATCTCAGCAATTTTCCCGAAATGCAAAGCCATACCGCCAATGAGCTGCACATCGAAATGACGCATCTTCAGTACGCGTTGACTTGCCTCGCGACACACCGCAAACGCTTCTGGCAAAAGTGCATCTAGAGTCTCGCCTTTCGCTAGGCGGTCTTTGAATTCTGGCGTTTTCGCCTTTAATTGTTCATCCGACAAAGTCTGAAACTTTGGCTCTAATGCGTTGATTTCACGCACAATTTTTTGATATTGTTTCAAGAGCCTTTGATTACGGCTACCGAATATTTTGGTCAGGAATGACATGCTAGTAGTGAGTAGGATAGGTATAGGTTCTAAAACACTGCAATAAAACAAATAGTGCAGCAGATATGATTAACTTTTAATTTTAACATGGCTCACCCGGCTTTCCAGAATTTCTGCTGCCAATGTTGACAAGACAGGGAAGAACAAGCAGGAGATGGCGACAAATCCGACAAAATCAAGTTAAAGTCAGCGTTTTATCAAATAAGCTGCATTTTTGCAGCCAGAGTATAAGAGTAGAAATAAATTTAACGCCCGATGTTTGCCAATTTCGAGACATCCGACCCATTCGTTCCAGCATTCAAGAATTTATGCGGATTCTGTGACACGCCTTTAATTCTGACTTCGAAATGAAGATGCGCACCAGTCGAGCGCCCGGTTGATCCGATATTGGCGATATGTTGGCCACGTTTGACGATATCGCCGACTTTTGCCAATAACTTTGAGGCATGTGCATAACGCGTCATCATGTCGCCGCCATGATCAATTTCTAGCATATTGCCGAATTCAGGATGATATTCAGCCGCGACCACCACGCCACCTGCTGCGGCTACAATCGGCGTGCCGCTAGGTGCCGAAAAATCCAGTCCTTCATGAAAAGCTACGCGACCGGAAAAGGGATCAAGCCGACGGCCAAATGTTGATGCGTTATAACCGACATTGACTGGAACTATCGTCGGAAGCAATTTGGCTTGTAATTTAAAACTCATCAACTTAGATTCAACAACATTCAAATAGTCAGAACGATAATTCAAATCCCTTGATAATGCATCTAAAGATGCCTGAAAATCCTGCAAATTCAATTCAGATTTAGGAACATCCGTCAGCACTTCAGCGCCTCCGCGTCCTGGCGCTTCTTTAAAATTAAATTCTTCCGGCTTCACGCCAGCCAAGCCCTGTACTCGTTCACCAAGCGCATCTAAACGAATTAACTGTGCCTGCATTTCACCAATTTTGACTGCCATTGCCGCCAAATTTTCTTTGAGATACTTATCATTGCCACTTAAAGAACCAGCACTTGCCACTAACATAGACTGCGGCAATATACTTTTCACGAACCCAGATTCACTATCTGCGAATCTAACCATTAAATTCATTAATGAAAATGAAGCTAGCAAAGCTAACAATGCAAACGCCGAAAGAAAAATGATCAGGTGCGTAGATGACAAAGTCACCGACTTTGCCTGGGTCAAACGTGAATGCATAATAATGACTTGCATTAACTGTTACCTCCGTGATCAACAAGAAAAAATTATGGTAATGTGCGAAATATGCAATCACCTCATCCAACTTACCGATTAAATATCAAACGTGGCAAAAAAATGGCTCAAACCAATGAGATAGCGTCATTTTTACGTCATAACGATAAGCTATCTCCACTTTTGCCGACAGTGAAGCGAAATATTTCGCTACAAAAAGAATGCAGAACTGCCCTGCCTGCGATCTTCGATGGCTGCGAGGTCTTAAACCTCAATGAAGATCAATTAGTGATGTCCACACCGAACGCCTCCATTGCCGCAAAATTGAAACAACAGCTGCCAAAATTGCAAGCCCATTTACAGCAACGAGGTTGGCAGATTAACGCAATCAAGATTAAAGTACAAGTCAAGCGCATGATAGAAAAGCCAGAACCTGTCAAACAGGCATTATTGACAGGCTCAGCACTATTAGCATTCGAAGACTTAGAAAATAACTTAGATGCAACACCACAAAATACTGACTTGAAGGCTGCACTTAGCCGCCTGCTTAGTCGCAACCGAGGATGAGTTTGCAAAAACAATCACTGCTGTTTTTTGCACTGGCTACA
>JAYVHZ010000332.1:0-7503 GCA_043770645.1 Undibacterium sp.
TCCATGTAACCAAGTCTACCGATGATTTTTCGGAAGACGCAGCCGGAAGATTTAAGGGAGCAACGCGGACGAAAAACTTGCCGGGTTTGAGCGGGGTTCCCGCCGGCGACTACGTCGTCGGCCGCCGCCACGCTTAGGCAATTGCACCCTAGTGCAATAGAAAAAACCGAGCGACAGCGACTGTTTTTATGGTGACGGTATTTTTTAAGAAACTCTTAGTCAAGAAAGTTCCAGTTTTGCGGGGGTCTTCGCGGGCCTTATAGCTATACGTAATAACTATAAGGAGCACAATTTTGAAGAAAAATCACCTCACAAAAAACGGTACCGAAGTTCGTGAATTCTACTTAAGAGAAGCACTCAAATTAGTTCAAAAATACGGTATTGTACGAGCACACACATTAGCATTCGGATTATTTCCAAATCGAACGCAAAAAGCGGCAACTTCTGCAGCACAGAGAGTCCTCGCGAATGCGACAGAGGCAGGCTATCTACGCGCGAAAGACGATGTCAAAACGCGTCGTAGGTACTACGCATTAACCATCAGTGGCGCACGCTATCTTAACGAAGTTGCGCCTGAGTATCCTACGAAGGCAACGCAGGCGTTACTAGAGCATATGAGTCGCGCAAATCACAAGGACTGGGGCATCCTAATTGCTATGGCATCTAACACGAGAGCACACATGGTTGGTGTCACTGAAGACCAACTCTGGGCAAAGTTACGTAACGAAACTTTGAATTATTTTGGACATGTTCCAGATGCATTGACCTTCTACACAAACGGCGCTGGAAAGCCAATTGCTGTGTGGCACGAGGTTGAAGCGTCTCGTCGTTCACGCACGGCTTCTCACAACGAAAAAGCGCGAGCGAAATCTATTGGAAAAACTGCCCGAAGCGGCATGGACCATTTGCGTGATTTATTGAAACAGCTTCGTTCAAAACGATTCATCACATACGAAAATCAGGAATATACGGTAGCACTTGTGATGCATTGTGCAACTGCGAAAATAGAGCGGGAAATTCGGAACGTGATTGAAGATGTTTTTTCCAGGGCAGGAGTGACAGAAAGTGATGGCGTCTACTCCGTTGCATTCAATGCCGCCAAATTTGGTGACTTAGTTATTTCGATTAATCGACTTCCTGAAAAAGTAGAATGTACATGGATTGATACTTTTGGGATGCCTTGGCCCAATGCGCCTAAAGAAATTTTCTTAACTCCAACCCATCAATTTCTAGCAAATAAATAAGGAGAATATAAATTAAATAGGTGGTTTTAAATAAGTCCTATCTTCATAAAGAAGTTATTAATAAGTTCTATCCTTATAAAAGAGTTTATTTAATATGGATGATGGTGAAGTTTCTTGATAGGCAAAAACTCCCCCCAGCCCAACGCATGCGTTGAACTAAGGGTGTTTTGCCTTTATGGATGACGGAGCCAGCTCCCCTCAAGGCCCCGGCAACGCATACAAACGTGCAAGGACCGATAGATTGCATAAATGCCGAAGTTGTATCTTCGCCGCTCCCCTTCTATCGGTTCACCCAGGGCCACGTCCTGAGCACCCGCTTGACGTGAAAGAATAATCTGTTGGCCGCGGTGTATTGAGCCCCCTGCCAACTTTACGTTTAGCGAAGGGGTTTTATATGCGCTTCTGTTTGTAGGCGTTTAAGTCAAAAATTTTGGAAAATCTAAAATCTCTTTTTAATTCAATTTTAGATTTTTAGGCTAAAAGTTAATGGTTATACATAGCTCACCCACTTTTCTTTAAAGGAAAAAATTATGAGCTATGTAAATGCTATCGTCACAATCGCAGTCGAAAATACTAGTGCAAAGAATAAACAGAATATTTCGAAAATCGAAATAAGTCGCCGAAAACTCGCTTTTATTAAAATCGCGCTGGATTCAGCGCATGATACAAAAAAGGCTATTGCTGTTGCACTACGCAATAAACAGCTTTCCGGTACACCGGCGAACGTTGAGAGCGTTCAAAATATTCGTTTTGCTATTCGTAATCTACGCAACAATAAAATTCTCTATCGCGTCCGTGCTCGCAATAACAAGATAATAGATTTGCCAGCAGCTACAGGTCGCGCTCCTGTAACTTTGCGCTCAGGTAATTTAGTCGATAGATTGAATGAAACGCGCAGACTGACTTTGAAAAGTTGGGCGTTTCATGTGATTCGCCATGGAGCCCCGGGCGGAACTTCATTCACTATCAAATTCGCTTCAACAACGAGTGAAGTCGATTATCGGATAAATTTGGGTAGCTGTAATAACGTATTTCGCGGGCAATTTAAAGGATGGTCTGCGAATATTGATAACCACGTAGTAGTGATTCCAAGGGATTGGCGAGTACGTGTGCAGCGTCAAGGATTAGCAAATTTGGGGGGGATGTTCACACTAGATGCGCATCGTCTCGAATCGCCACAAGGCATGGAAATATTTGCGGCAGTTTGGGTAACTCAAAGCCGCGGCTATAGCGTAAAAGTAGAACGTGGTTACATCGTAATTGCTGGAGGTGAACACTGTCATGGGGAGACAGTTGAGGCGGCAATTAAAGGTCTAAAGGCAAAGTGTAAAGCTGCAATGTACTTGACAGATTTAGACTCATCGGCAAATACGTTTGCGGATAAGTACGCCAGCGTTTTGATAAATGTTAGTCTTGATGACGCGCGTAAAACAGGGAGTTGTGAGTATGGTATTCGTTCTTGGTGTGCATCTGTGGGTATAGACATAGAGCGAATTGAGGTGCCGATGGGAGAATTGTTGGAAGGTTTTCGTCGACGACCAATGCCTGAGGTTCGTCGGGCTGTGTTAAAGGCTGTTAAGCGAAACCGAGTAAAGTTAGTCTCGTAATTACAAACTTAGGAATCGCGGTTTCAATAAGTGCGGGGAGGAATTTACTCCCCGCATTTTTTTATACAGCCAAGAAAATGTATTTGAAGGTCTTCAATTACTTACCTGCCTCTATCATTTATTGCTCCAATGCCGCTTGGTGGCGCCTGTTATAAAGAGCGCGATTCATAGCGGAGTAAAAATTGTTGAAGAAAAAAAGACGGTATGTTTCCAATCAATTTGGCTGAAACTTGATTGCGAAGGCGAACGGTTTAAAGACAGTTTGGTTCTTGCCAGTCGCCGTAGATTTTTTTTGCGTTGGGTAAGTATAGATAGGCCTTTTTGCATGAGTCGTCTGACGCCCTAAGAATTCACCATCCTCCTAAATTAGATTGGCACCTTTATGTGAGCGTTTCTAAATTTGAGCACTAGGGCCATCAATTATTTCAATTGATGGCCCTAGTGATTTTGGAGGTTAATTGCAGCTAGGTAAATTATTAGCCCGCTTTACGGTTACGCATCGTCTCAAAACAAATTACATTTGATGCGTTGGTCATTGCCACTGAAATTTCTGTCGGCTCTTGCGTTACCGGCTTGGGAGACGGGTCAGTTTTATCGAACGCATCGACAACATCGCTAGCAGTGAGATTGACATACCGCTCTAGCATCGAAAGAGTTTTGTGTCCCGTGATTTGTTGCAGAAGAAAAATGTTGCCATTCAAACGAATTGCCATGCGGGTGGCGCCAGTATGACGTAAGTCATGCATCCTCAAGCCTTCTATGCCAGCGCGAACCAAGGCTCGAGCCCATGCCTTTTTTACCGCGTCCATGGTGGTTGGAATAATGCGCTCGTCGTCGTTTCGGCGAGGAAGTGATTGAATCAATTCGACCGCCTCTTTCGTTAATGGAACGTCGCGCGCATCTGCTTTCGCGGTAACGAGTTTCAAAATGCGTTTCTCAGGGTCGAAGTCGCGCCAGGTTGCGGTCAGAAATAACTCTGATTTACGCATCGTAGTCTCGAGAAGCAACGCGACACATGTTGCAACATAAGGATTGTCACAAGTGCTGAGTGCTTTTTCAAGGCGTACTTGCTCTTCTTTGCTCAACACACGATTGCGGCTATTGGAAACTTTCGGCATGCGTAAGTCTGTGGCTGGATTCAAAGCTGGTTGTGACCATCGCCAGGTGCGGCGCGCATGGTTAAAGAATTCTCGCAGCATGGCACGTTCGAGCGCTAGCGTCGCTGGCTTATAGTTTTCACGTTGCATTTGGTCCATCAGTTCTTGTATGTCGAATGGCTGAATATCAGCCACCATCATTCGCGAGAGATTGTCGCGAATTTTGTCTGAACCTTGGCTGCGTTGAGCTTGATTTTCACGATGTGCTTTGACACCGCGCGCAAATTTTCGCGGGGTTTTCGGTGGAATTGGCTCGAGCTTAAAAAGTGTTTGTTGTTTTGAATCAGCGTCGCGATTTGTTTTGAGTTCAATCGCTTTAAACGACGGTAAGTTAACTGCGCGCAGATACTTATTGATGCGGCTTACCTCTTGAACTGCGCCTTTCAAAAAGGGCAGTTTTTTCTCGGCATAGTCAGATATAGCTTGGCCTAGTGACGTTCTTTCAGGGCCGAAGCCCCTAGCGTTACCGCGGTTTCTGAATTCGTACTCTTGGTTGCGCACCCAAGTTTCGGCTTCTTTACGGCTGTTAAAGCCGCTTTTGAATGCTTGAAGTTTGGTATTGCGAATGCGCGCAGACCAAGTGCCACTTTCGGTGTAAATGTAGGCCATGGCTTATACCCCTTCATCCGCTGTCAAAAGTTGAAAGGGCAGGGTGGACGCAAAAGGTCGTGGCGTAGTAGAAATTTGGTACTGGAAAAAGGTTTGGTAAAACATAAGCAAAACTCCAAAAGTTGTGGAGTTACGTCTAGTCACCAAAATTGCATCTAAAATTTGCTTAAAGCGCAGTGGAGCGCATTTTAGATACAATGGTTGCCTGTCTTTACTGCCAGAAGTACTGACAGACAGACGAAAAAAAAGCTTCCCGAGGGAAGCCATTTTTTACTTTTTCAATCGTATCTTATTGATTTGATTGAAAATTTTCTTGGTGGCCCGGGGCGGAATCGAACCACCGACACAAGGATTTTCAATCCTACGCGATAGCTCTGCTTTATCCCACTATATCCATCAAAACAAGCACTTACAAAACGTCATCCAGCAATAAAGCAGCATTATACCGCTATGCAGTTGACGGTTGGTTGACACCTTTTAATTGAAAGTCACTCAGCTTCTGAAGCATCCTCTGCTTGTTCAATCGCGACTTCATCCAAGGTTTGACCAGGTCGGTCTAATAATTCCCAAAGATCAGAATAGAAAAAATGATCTATTGTCTTTATGTGTTGAGAAAGCAATGCATCTTCAATCATATTTGGACGAATATCACAATAATACACACCATCCAACGGATTCAGCTTAACCGTGTATGCCTTGAAGTGGCCAGGTAAAAACGTAGCATTTACACCATATCCATTTTCTCTCCTTGTTTTCTTTCTCTGAACATCGTTGAGAAAAATAGCGATATGTGGGAGGGCGGTGCCTGTAAGACGGTTATAAAGAAATTTATCCATAAAGACTTTATCTATTCGATCTTTACTGGACGTTTTCACAGAACCAATGATCTTTAATTCATCTTCTTTACTCAAAAGTAAATCATGTTGATAGCTCGATTTAAAAAGCTCAGTTCCTTCAGAATCTTTCACTGGAACTTGCATTGTGCCTGATACGCAATCAACATTAAGAGACACTATCAGAAGCCGAATAAGCCTTTCAAATAAGTCGCCATTTACCTTGCGAGCTTGATTTGACATTCCTGCGGGGAGACCATCAAGCGCTGCACCAATAGATTGTTGAAGCGTGTATATGGTGCGAATTAAATTTTCGCGTAACTCGTTTGCTGGCCGTAAACCATCGTGCAATTGTTCAAGCGTCAAACTAAATCGCTGCGCTGCGACACTGAAGCTATCGGCATTGTACATAAGACGCGAATTCAAAGGCCGCGTAATGTTGAAGCTACCCTCTTCTCTGTATTGAAAAAACTGATAGTGGCTTTCATTTTGCGAGACAATTCGAGCCTGTAAACCTGTCTCAACATACTCCAAGTATCGATTACAAAAATCAATGTAGTTATCAACCGTTTGAAACCGTTCTTTGTCTGTTGCGTGGCTAACTAAATCGGCAAGATTCATCTAATGGATTCCCTTCTCTCTGCTGTTTTTCTGTCGTGAGCTATCCACTCGTCCTTCGTCATTCGACGAACGGATTCAAGCCTTTCAATTGCCCATTTGTTGTACTGTTGATCAAGGTCGCACGCCATCCAATTGCGGTTAAGCTGTTCGGCCACAACTGCGGTCGTACCTGAACCGGAAAATGGATCTATTACTAGATCCCCTTCATTGGAAGACGCGAGAACGAATTTACGTACAAGTTCTTCTGGCTTTTGCGTTGGATGCGGTGTCTTCTCGCCCATGCCATTGCATGTTGTCGGAATGTCCAACACATCCTTTGGTTTCGCTCCTTTTGGGTGCGGAGTCCAGTTGTCGCGCTGCTTATTTGCCCCTTTCCCGTAAGCGCTGGATTCTGCTTGCGGGTGAGAAGGGTATTTAAGAGTGTGGGCGCCGTATGGTGTCCGTACGTCATCGATATTTAACTTAGTCAAATCAGACTTTCTGAAATGAATAATGCTTTCATGTGATCGTCCCCAATCACTACCCAAGTTTGCTTTATTTTTGTAATGCCAAATAAGCCAACGGCAGTGTTTAAAATACTTTGATGCGGGATGTTTTAAATCAGCAAGGATTTCGGAGAAGCCGCATACGTACAATGATCCGGTAGGCTTTAATACTCTTGATGCTTGCTTTATCCACTTTATAGACCAATTGATATATTCTTCTTGGCTTTCGAAATTATCCCAATCCGCTTTTTTTATGTTGTATGGAGGATCTGCAAAAACAAGATCAACGCTTCTATCATTAAGTGACTCTAGCCAATCAAATGAATTGCCCTGATACAGTTGGCCGTTCGGGTGATCATACTGCAACTTAAATCCCTCAGATACGGGTTCAAACTCGACTTGAATTCCACGTCGTGGCTGTTCAGTTGGAGGCAAATCCAGTGGAAGATTTATCATTAAGGGGCTCACCTGATCCATTCGTTTTTTTTCTCTAGTTCTTTCCATTAGGGCACCTTCCCACTCTCACTTAAATGTATTTTATCATTTCGCTTAATTTGAAATTAGGTAAATGTATGCTTTATGAAGTCCGGTTCATACGGCCGTGACTATCAAAAAAAACAGATTCCTTAAAAATTTAAAGTTCTTGATAATCAGCATGTAAAGCTCCAGATTGATATAGAAGAATCAGTTTGCCGTATAGTAGGTCGCCATTTTTCGCGGATGGCATCGTCGCAGGCGCGGTTGACGCGCCTAAACGCTCCTACATGCCACCGTGAACCACAGGGGTGCTGTCCTACGGCAGCATCTCACCATTCGGTTGTGTCCTTGCGAAAATACCTCGCAAGGCACAATCCCAGCGATAAAGCTGCTGGGATGAGACTCAAATCGCCCCTGTTCCGTGCACAGTGATCAAAGATGGTAGATAAAGCGGGGATACGGAATAAGAA
>JAYVHZ010000333.1:0-5114 GCA_043770645.1 Undibacterium sp.
ACATTGAGTATTGGTCAAAATACCGATAAAAACTTGCCTCGCCTGTTTGGTCTCGGCAGTCTCGTGGTGGCGTCAGTCCTGGTGGCCTTCATCGCACTGACGATATATCGATTTAATTCGTTTCAGAAAATTTGGGTCGCGCACAGCGAGGAAGCAACCCGCATCAACGAAACGGTGGCGAGCTTCAATCGCAGTATGGGTTATGGCGGATTGATCCATAACTTCAACAACCTGGTACTGCGCGGCGATTTGGATCGCTACAGAGATGTCATAGAAGGGAATCTGTTCGATCTAAAGAATGAACTGGCGCACTTAGGCGCCTTGCTGAAGACAAATGAAGATTTGGATGATTTGGCCGTCATTCGCGACGCTGTTACTACTTATGACGAGAAGGCCGCTCTTGTGTTTGAAATGGTCGAGCAGGGAAGATCGCCCTTAGAGATTGACGCCATCGTCAAAATCAATGACACCCCCGCTATTGAGGCCATGGGCCGTTTGATCGCGCGGCTTGAACCGCGCGCAACCGTAGTAAAGGCAGAAGCGGATCGGATCCAGGCCGAGGCGAAGCGGGATTTATTGATTGGTGGTGCATTTTTGCTGGGGATGGTTGGGCTCGTCACTGCGTTGTTGATACACATAACGCGCAGGCTTGCCGATCAGATGGAACGTAATCAATCCATTCTCGATAACGTCGTTGATGCCATCTTCACCTTCAACAGCAGCGGAATCGTGCAGTCGTTTAACTTGGCGGCGTGCCGGATTTTTTCTTATGCTGCCGATGACATAGTGGGGCAGAACATGAAGATGTTCATCCCGGATTTTGATTTAGATCACTATACCGGCAGCGCGGCCAAGAATAGTGAGACCGAAGGCCTGCGCAAGGACGGCCGTGCAATTCCGATCGATCTCGCCATCTCGCGCTGTATAGAGAATGACGACATAATCTACATCGGCATCGCACGCGACATCAGCGAAAGACGCCGCCTGGACAGGCTCAAGTCAGAATTTGTCTCAACCGTCAGTCACGAATTGCGCACGCCGCTCACCTCCATCCACGGGTCGCTCAAATTGCTCGAAGGCGGCGTGGCCGGTGTCATGGCACCACCCGCACTCAAGTTAGTCAGCCTCGCGCAAAAAAATAGCCAGCGCCTGATCTTGCTCATTAATGACTTGCTGGACATGGAAAAACTCAACGCCGGAAAAGTGACATTGACGCTAACGCCGACCGATCTGGTCAGTATAGTCAAGCAATCCATACTCGACAATGGCGGCTATGGTCTGACGCTCGATGTGCAATATGTGCTAGCGCAATCGCCAGACCAGCTGTTGGTGCTGGCAGACGCCGGCCGCCTTACCCAAGTGCTGGCTAATCTCCTGTCAAACGCCGCCAAATACTCCGCCCAATCGCATCAGGTAGATATCCGCGTCATTGCAGAGCCACAGTCAGGCGCGCATGTTGCGCGGGTTGAAATTGAAGACCATGGCGAGGGCATTCCGGAAGATTTTCAGCACGAGATTTTTGGTGCCTTTGCGCGGGCAAATAACGGCAATACCCGCAAGCAAGGCGGCACCGGGTTAGGGCTCAAGATCAGCAAGAGCCTGATCAATGCCATGCACGGCGACATCGGCTTCACCACCCGCCAGGGCAGCGGCACCACCTTCTGGTTCTCATTGCCACTGGTGCAAGCTGTGACACAAGACATCGAATCGACACAGCACGGGGTCAAACCTAACATCTAAACAGCAAGCCAGTTCTAACATTAATACATTTTTCGCCTGAAGGTCGATAAAGAAATGGGCACAAATCTGTGCCCATTTCTTTTACCTACACTTCAAAGCTATCAAGCCAAACTACGCAACTCCCGCACCGTTCTGCTCACCGTCATGTAATACACATCAAAATAGTTCGCGATTTCTGCCATCGTGTAGGCACCCGATTGGTAGGCTGCGACCATGGCGGCATTGCGATTGTCGGCTTGTTCAGCATATTCCATCAGACTCAATGCGGGGATGCGTTTATGCGCAATGGATAGCTCGCGCAAATCTCCCCACCAGACCATGCCGACGATTAACCCGCTGCGTGGTTAAGCCGTTTAACTGACGCATTCCCTTTGATAAATTCCCTTCAACGGTTTCTACCAAGAGATGATTTCGTCATTTGACAATACGCATGCACCGCCCAATTGAAGCGATCACATACCAAGGTCAAAACCGCCAACCACACACGCCTATCCCCATGCGAGGTGACGTGATACACCGCTCCAGCAAATTCTAATCGTAAAGGTCTCGCCATATGTTGATGGCGACCACAGATTTCTTAGGAAATGTCTTAGTGTTCGAGCTGCCCCCCGTTTGCGTTTGTTGTTTGAATGAATTGATTGAGTAATTGCGTCAAAAGAGAGTCTTAGTTTGATCAAACTTGGATTGTGATTTGTAGAAATGGCAAGCTTAGGCTTGTTTTATTTTTATGACCTTTTGGATTAGATGTCTTCAAATTTTTTTATTCGCTTGAACTTACACTTACGATCAGGCGATTGGGGTAGGATATTTCAGTTATATGAGTTAATATATCAACGGTATACTTACAACATGCTGATTGTGTTGGTTTAATTTCCTATCCTTCTTGGTTAAAGGAAATATGATGAGTGGGTGTCTGTTGTTCCGGTTGTTCTGCGCTTGTTCTGATATAAAAGATCAAAGTGCGATCTCGATAGCAACAACTTCAGAGGTATGCAGCACAAATCAATGGCGAGAACTTTTGCGCTAGAAGGTTTTTTTCAACAGTTGGGTGATTGAAACTATCCGAAGTCAAAAGAAAAATTATGCGCTCAGGGATCAACCGATGTTTAGCATTTTTTGGTATCTAATAGGCTTTGAGTGTTAACTTAAGCCCTTTGATGGTGTAAGCCAATAAGCCTCCAGTTTTGACTACGGTGGTTTAATTCATGATTCTTTTGGTGCAATTTATACAATAAGGTTTTTAGATAATAGGAAATATGATGGAAACAAATAGTAAAGATTGGCGATATACGGTTATGCCAGCAGTGTTTACATGGCTAAAAGAGTCAGAATCCGGTGCCCTTGAAATTGACTTTGACGTAACAAAAAAGCAAGCCGTATCTGTTTTAAAAGCTCAGGGTAAGGGCGGAAGCAGAATGGGTGGACTGGTCGCTTCTGGTACTCTGGGTGAGAATAGTTATCTGAGCCCCGAACAGCGTCTCGCTTTACTTCAATCCCTTTCTGATGTTGCTAAAGACGCCGATGTCCCTTTGATCAGTGGCGCCGCAGCAGAAACGAAGGAAGAGCTTGCGAAAATCATTGAAGGACTCGCAACGGTTGGGGTTGATACCGTCATGGTCATGCCGCCAAAGACTAAGGCAACTCCTTCTGATGAAGAGATGTATGCCTACTATGCGCTTGCTGCAGCAACCGCAAAAAAAGTAGGCGTAACAATCATGCCTTACAACAATCCTGATGCAGCCGGATATCATGCACTGTCAACAGATCTGCTTAGAAGACTTTCTGCGCTACCTGAAGTAGCTGCACTTAAAATATCGACTCTAGATGTTTCAACTATTGAAACGCTGATGTTAGAGAACGAAGATTTAAAAATTTTGGCAGGTGTTGACTCCGTCACTGTGCATGCAGGACTTGCTGGCGCATGCGGTGGAATTACCGGTGTAGGGACTATCTTTCCAAAAGCAAGTATTACGATGCAAGAGCATGTTTTAAAAGGAGAATGGGCTGAGGCCAACAAAATTTCTCGGGCTCTCAATTCCATATCCTATCTTGATGCTCAGCCTTTGCTTATGGAATATCTTAAGTTTGCTATGGGAATTCATCATAATGATACCGAAGGTGGGCTTCGTACCTATGGTAAGAAATTAACTCAACAGCAAATTGATGATGTCCGTGCAAGGTATCTTCTTGCGAAAGAAAGACTGGAACTTCTCGATTTGGCAGACTGATCCTTTCAAAAAATACAGGACTTACGCAAAATTGCGCTAGCTATAGCCTGCCCTCGAATGCTTGTATCGGGGGCGAGGCGACTGCAACGCCACAAACGTCTGTTTTGCGTAAGTCCTAAAATATTCAAAAAGTGAGCGTAACGAAAGTCATGAGCAGATTGGGGGCCGAGCCTTACATTTGACATTCGACATTCAGTACTGCCTGACCCTATTCCTCTTCCTTCTACCTGCATTGACAAGTCTAAATTAAGACTTTAACCTGACTTCCAGTAATCTATTTAAGGGAGTTTTTCATGCGCCTTTCAGAACAAGTCAAACCTATCAGCTATTTCAAAGATAACACGGCTAAGGCAATTGCTCAGATGACTGAGACGCATGAACCACTCATCATTACCCAAAATGGCGAAGCGACCTGTGTCATACAAGATATCAAAAGCTATGAGGACACCAAAAATACGATGGCCTTGCTGAAAATGTTAGCGCTTGGTCGAAAGCAAATTAAAGAAGGGCAATTTAAACCTGCTCGCAAAGTCTTCGCAAAAATGGACAAGGAAATACTCAAGTGAGTGACACCGTGTACGAGTTGGACGATGCGGAAGAAGACTTATGGAACATCCATACCTACATTAAAAACCAATTCTCAAAACCATTGGCAGATAAAATTTATGTCGGTATTCGAGACAGCATTTTAATGCTAGAAACAAACCCACTACTGGGAACAACAATACCGCAACTCGCCGCACTAGCAGCCTGTCGGACTTAGGAGTTGCCGGCTGCAAAATCACCTGATCGGTGCAGATTTCACCGGACTTTTGGTCAATATCTGGATATTGACGCTGCAAATCCGGCAAAATCTGCCCTCGACCAGACGATTTTTCGCTTCGACACCCTAAGTCCGACAGGCTGCTAGGAATGACAAACTGGCGACAAATGGTCGTCATGGAAAAAAATAGAGTGGTCTATGAAGTTGAACAGAGTCGCAAGCATATATATGTTTATTTAATCTGCACAGAACGGCAAGATTACGATGCTTTTCTTCAACGAAGAATTTTTAAAAGATAATGCAGAGCGCTTGTTCGTGGCGAAATTTCAACTGCAAATCGCCTATTGTTCGTCTGGTTAACATTTCGTTTCACGGCTCAAATT
>JAYVHZ010000334.1:0-9072 GCA_043770645.1 Undibacterium sp.
AGCAATTAAGCGGCAAGAAGCAATGGGACTGCCAATTGATTTTGATAGCCTATCGGCATTGATGCCTAAGGAAACGAAGAATTACGTACCCAAACTGCAGGCCGTCAAAAATATCATCGGACACCCGGAGCAATACAATTTGACTTTGCCTCGTTTAGATAACGAACCCTATTTCACCAGCATCAAGAACGAAAAAGACATTGATATTCAACTCGCAGCGAAATTGGCTGAACTGCCATTGAGTGAATTTAAAGCCCTAAATCCCCAATTCAACCGACCTGTCATCACAGGCGGGAATAACACCAACATCTTATTACCGATTGAAAACGCCAGTCTGTTTGAAAATAATTTCTTAACTTGGAAAGGATCTTATTCCTCTTGGACGACTTTAAGTGTAAACAAATCTGAGCGTGTTGAAACACTAGCGAATCGCTTCGGCTACAAGCCCGAATTGCTAAGAGAAGTCAATGCGATACCAGCAAAAATGATCGTCAAGGCTGGTTCAACCATTCTGGTCCCTAAATCGGCTAAATCGTCTGATGACAATATTCCTTTACAGATAGCGGAACAAGCGCAATTAAGCATTGAAAAAGCTGGGGGGAACACCCGTAAAATTCAAATTAGTGCCGGTCACAAAGACACTCTGGCAAGTATCGCAAAGCGCCATAAAATCAGCTCCGATGATATTAAATCTTGGAACAAGCTACGCAATGATCAAATCAAAGCTGGTCAAAAGCTAGTCTTACATATACCAAAGAGCGCCACCTCGACTCGACTCGCAAAGCACAATAAAGCCGGCATCAAGAGCCAACTTGCAAAGCAGACCAAGTCGCGTAAAACGAGTCAGTTGACATCTAAAAGTTCGAAGAAAATCCTAGCCAGTAATGTGAAGAAAAAGATGCGTAGTTAGGCCTCGATACAGCAAGCTTTACGACATTTGAAACAACTTGTATTTAATCTTCTTTAGCGGCAAATATTCGCTTTCAATCGGTTAATCTCAAATTCGCCGCCCGTTGTCACAGTATAAACCGGGACAACTTGAAGCGTAATTAAGTGTGCTATAGATATACTCTCTATCTAGAAAACAAAAAAAATACCACTAATCAGAAGGTGCTAGACGTAAAAAAAGGCAGCGATCACGCTGCCTTTTTTTATGCTAACTACTACAAGTTAGTTCGTAAAATATTACTTCACCTGATTTGCGTAAATTACCCAATAGCGTGCAAGATCACCAGTGCCATCTTTACCTTGTACCGCCTTTAAAATCTTCACGCCGGCAGATTTTTTACCCGCCATCAAATAAGCCATCCCCAGATGCAAACTCGCATCATCCGGATACTTCAAGCTACCTTTCTTAATGCCCTGCTCCATCAGACTAATACCTTTATCGTATTCGCCGCCAGTCACTAAGGAAAAGCCTAGGTTCGTCAAAGCGATACCATCTGCAGATTTTTGCGCTTCCGCTTCACTTGATGCGAGTTTGGCTTTGGCTTCTTCAGCACGTTTTGTCGCCAAATCTTTCAAACGACCATGGCGCGCTGCCTCAGTACCAGTGCCCAAAATACCAGCTTTATATCCCTGATCGATAATTTTCAAGGCTTCAAGCGGATTGCCATCCTGAATCGCCATCTGCGACATTTCCATATAGTCGCTAGTCTTAGAAATTTGGCCAACAGCCAATTTCAAACGATACAAATCCATAGACAAGCGCGATGAAAACTCTGATTTGCGCTCGACACTATTGAGCAAATTGACCCAATATTCTTTTTTGCCATAATGCATGACCAATTTTTCTAAGGTCGCCATGTAAGCGACTTTATCGCCACTTTTTTGCACTGCGTAAGCGTAGTTCTCTAAAGTTGCTTGGCTAGGTACGCGACCCGCTTTTTCTGCAGCCTGAATTTCAGCACGGGTTTCCTTCAATGCACCAGCACTATCACCACTCATCGATTTTGCTTGAATCATGTATTGACGTGAGGAGCTATCTGTACCGCCTTCGCTAAAATAGCGCTCATACATTTTGGTCGCTTTAGCGTAATTATTCGCTTTAAAGTAAGCATTTGCCAAAACCTGAATTAATTGCAATTGATCCTTGCTAGGTAATTTATTGGCTGCAACGATTAATTCACCAGAGCGAATCACTGCCTCATTATCGCCAGCAGCGGAAGCAACCGAGAGACGCATACGCTCGATTGTGAAAGTTTCGTTAACCGACTTATTGCTAACGCGATCTGTCTCTTGCAACTTAACCAAAGCGTCGCGGTATTTTTTGGCTTTGTACAATTCGCCAGCTTGTTGAACAATCTTGCCAACCTCGGCACGCATGGCTTCTTGTGCAATTGCGGTACTACCTGCAACACCAGTTAATTCAGGAAGAGTCGCGCAACCCATGGCGGCGATCAAAATAGCTAGACGTGATAAGCGTAGGTGCTTCATATTTGATCTCTCAATCAATAAAATTAATAAATTTTGAGCCTAACAAACTAAAAACAAGGGCATAAATATACCTATTGATCATAGCCTGACCAAGCATAACTCACAATACAAAAAAAGGCAGGGAAATCCCCGCCCTCTTTCATTTAACAATTGTTTGAATTTATTTAAACTACACAAATTAATTCAAGCCAACGAGCTTACTTCATAAACTGTTCGTTACCAATCATACCCAATTTCGTGATACCACGACTTTGTGCAGAGGCCATCACAGCAGCCACAGATTTATAAGACACTAAACGATTTGGTTGCAAATGAATCTCAGGTTGAGGATTCGTTGCTGCCGCCTCAGACAATTTAGCTTCCAATTGTGAACGGTTTACCACTTCGCCATTCCAAGTTGTCGTGCCATCAAAATCGACGTCGATTTTGACAACAACTGGCGGTGTTGGCGGCGCTTCAGTTGGCTGATTCGTCGGCAAATTCAAATTAACTGCGTGATTTGCGATAGGAAGTGTCGTAATAAACATAATGATCAACACCAACATAACGTCAATCATCGGTGTCATATTCATTTCCATCATTGGTTCTGGATCACCACCAGAACCGGAGCTCATATTCATGCCCATGCGATTCTCCTCTTAGCCTTTTGGTGGTGGTTCAAGTACGAAACCAACTTTTGCAATACCTGCTCGCTGCACTGTCAACATCGTTTTACCGATCGCTTCATAACGTGCATTCTGATCTCCACGAATGTGAACTTCAGGTTGCGGAACTTTGACAGCTTCTTTCGCCATCAGAGTAAACAACTCATCATCCGAAGCAACCGGAGTGCGTATACCACCCCAATAGATTTCGCCATCTTTACTGATGGTGATAATCACATTTTTTGCGTCAGGCTGATAATCTTCGTTCTTTTCCGCTGGAAGAGAAACTTTTGTCAGATCTAAAACTACTGGTGAGGTGATGATAAAGATAATCAACAACACCAACATAATATCCACAAGAGGCGTGGTATTAATGGTGCTATTGACTTGGTCTTCACCACCGCCACCGCCGATTTGCATTCCCATAATATTTTCTCTTTAGTGAATTCGTTCGCTGACTTCGAGCAGATCTAAATTTAGAACTGCTCGAAGCGAAAGAATTATCGTAATAAAAAACTACCTATCTCTTTATTACTGAGATTACTTATTTGAGTTAGCTTTGTTCATTGCGCCAGACAACACAACAGAGTGCAAATCAGCACCAAATGCATTGACTTCTTCCATTGCAGACTTATTACGACGCAACAAGTAGTTATAGCCCAAAACTGCTGGAACCGCTACCGCCAAACCAATCGCCGTCATGATCAATGCAGCACCAACTGGGCCCGCAACTTTATCAATAGAAGAGTTACCTGTTGAACCAATCGCAACCAAAGCGTGATAAATACCCATAACCGTACCGAACAAACCGATAAATGGTGCTGTAGAACCTACCGTTGCTAAGAATGTCAAACCTTCACCCAAACGGCTCTGTACTTTATCAACAGAACGTTGGATAGACATCGTTACCCAAGAATTCAAGTCGATTTGTTCCAACAACGCGCCTTCGTGGTGTTCGCTTGCGCTAACAGCAGAATCAGCGATGAAACGGAATGGGCTACCTTCTTTCAAAGTCGCCAAGCCAGCAGCAACGTTTGCTGCTTTCCAAAACTTGCGTGCTTCTTTTGCTTGCGCGCTCAACTTTGACAAATCAATGATCTTAGTGATCAAGATATACCAGCTGCCCATGGACATAATCAACATGATTGCCAAAGTAATTTGATCAACCAAAGTACCTTCTTTGATCAAATGTGACAAGCTGTATTGATCAACAACTTCTGGTTTTGCTTCGGCTGCTGGTACAGATGCATCAGCAGCAGGCGCTGCAGGTGCAGCTTCGGTTGTTGCAGGTGCTGCAGCTTCAGTAGTCGCTGGTGCAGAAGCTTCTTGAGCGAATACAGGTGCGGTTGCCATTGTTGCTGTCACTGCAAACAAAATTGCCGCCAGGAATGTGCTTAATTTAGCGCGGGTTTTCATGTAGATACTTCCTTTAAAAAAAATTTAATACTTACGTTGGTTGTGAGTAAAACGATACTTTTTTATGACTCTTGTTACATGTTGGCTCTGTTTTGTTGGCTCTGTTTTAATCAAGCTTCCAAACGTATTCAACTGTCTGAGTGGTCGCCTGCGGCTTACCGTCCACTGTTCCAGGTTTATTTTTACACGTACCCGACAACAATTGGGCACGCACCGCATTGTCTAAGCCCCTGAAACCACTAGATTTTGCAATCGCAACATCAGTCACCATACCATCGGCACCAATAGTCACTGTCAGTCTCGTTATACCAGTTTCTTCATTACGTAATGACGCACGTGGATATTCTGGTGTACAACCTGACTGATTAAAATCAACCCGACCAGGTATCACGACAGGACCTGCAGATGGCTTCGCCACTTCGGCAACCGGCGCAACTGTCTTCGTCAAAGCATTACTATCTGGCTTAACATTCGACACCGCAGAGATCGCATTCGGAGATGGCGCTTGCGGAGCCACTTGCACCTCTGGAGGTGGAATGAATGGCGGAGGCGGCGTCATCAACTTCTGTGGTGGCGGTGGCGGTGTATCTGGCGGTGGTGGCGGTGGTGGTTTTGGTGGCTCAACCACAGCTTCCATCGGCTTTTGAATAAAAGCAACAACCTTACTTCCCAAGCCGTTAACCAGCGCATAGCCTAAATTATGTGAAAAACAATTACCAAACCTAAACCAAAAAACTTCTTTCCCGGTTCCTGTTGGCGTCCTGAAAAATCCATACCTACTCCTCCAATACCACAACAATTTCAATTAGGTTCAAACGCGCGAAACTCTCGCCGTGAATAAGTTTGATTGACGAGCTTGAAGACTCACTAATCAAACCCATCTATACAACCAGCAATTCGCTCATCAACAGTACAGCATTGACTCACCGTTTGCGCCCCCATACTCACACTGAACTGTCAGAACCTTAGTTTTTACATATTCATGTGGGTATTACTATTTACTTACAAATCGTTTCGTCACCTTCAGACGATTGCATTAACTACTATCACTACAATCGCTAAATTCAAAAATATCTTGCAGATATACTGAAAATTGAAGCGGCTGTTTTATCTTAGTTATTCAACTACTTAGCAACAGACTTTAAATAACTATCAATAAAACATTGTTTTTTTTAAATTATTGCGAAAAACAGCGCCTATTTTGACACAACTAAAGCAATGAGTGGAAGTTGCTTCTATGCTGCTATGCAACATTAAATTAACTTCGAAACAATCAGTTTGGTCTCAGCAATATCTATTTAATCACAGCAAAAATCAAATGCACGAAAAAGCGCGATTTAATCTGTTAAATTCATTAAAGAATCGCCAAACAGCATTGCGATATATTAACTCACTTTATTGAGGCGATGATTCTAATGGGAAATACTTAAAATGTGTAATTTTTTGCTGAAAAATATCTTCAAGAACGATGAATGAAATCAAATTTGCAATATTTCTTCTCCATTTCCTTTCCAAAGAAATCACTTGATTTCGATTAACACGAGGATATTTCGCCGTAAACAATCGTTTGTTTGCACAAGCCACTATTTTCATGTTCGTTATTATTTGCCGTAACGGTCGTGAGCAACTACAATTCCGACCTGTCAGTGAATTCTGCATCAAAATTGATTTAAAATCTTTTGATTAAAGCAAGTTCATTAATTGAGTTTTGAATGACTCTAGTTAATGATGAGTTTATAAAAATCAATGGAATGTAATCATACGAAAGATCGCAGTAATATTCGTCTAAAAACCTTAACGCTAGATGGTGCGGCTATTCAGCTCTTTCTCATATTGAGACGCACATTTTCTACGGTAACACCTGGAGTTGATATGGCATTTCTGCAAGGCAAAAAAATTCTTATTACTGGTTTATTGTCAAACCGTTCAATCGCCTACGGCATTGCGCAGGCTTGTCATCGTGAAGGTGCAGAACTCGCTTTCACTTATGTTGGTGAACGCTTTAAAGATCGCATTACTGATTTCGCGAAAGAATTCGATAGTAATTTGGTGTTTGATTGTGATGTCAGTAGCGATGAACAAATTAATGCTGTCTTTACCGACTTAGCCAAATCATGGGACAAATTAGATGGTGTTGTCCATGCGATTGGTTTTGCACCACGCGATGCAATTGCTGGCGATTTTTTAGATGGTTTTTCCCGCGAGTCCTTCCGCATCGCTCACGATATCTCTGCCTATAGCTTCCCTGCTTTAGCCAAAGCAGCACTGCCGATGATGAATGAAAATTCTTCGTTACTGACTTTGTCTTACCTTGGAGCGATTCGCGCCATTCCTTACTACAACACAATGGGCTTAGCGAAAGCGTCGCTCGAAGCCAGCGTTCGTTACCTGGCTGAAAACTTAGGTAAAAAAGGCATACGCGTAAATGGCATTTCCGCTGGTCCAATTAAGACATTGGCGGCTAGTGGAATTAAGGATTTTGGTACTTTGCTTGGATTCGTTGCTGAACATGCACCTTTGCGTCGCAATGTCACAATTGAAGAAGTCGGTAATACAGCGGCATTTTTATTGTCACATTTAGCCAGCGGCATCACTGGCGAGATCACTTATGTTGACGGTGGTTTTTCACACGTCATGGGATTGACACCAGACTAAAAAATTAAATCATCGGCTTATGTAGAAAACTCATTAAGCCGAGTAATTTGAGGGCTGAAAGCTTTGGTAGAGATCGCGATCTTGTCACCAACTTTCAGCCTTTTTACATCGTCTTGCGAGGCAATGATTTCAATGATGTCTTGACCTATCAAGAGCGACAATACATACACAATTTCTTCAGCCCTGATCGCCAAAATCTGCGCTTGTAGATGTAGTTTAGCCTTGCTAGCTCCTTGCAAAAATATCTGCTGCGGACTGCCACTCTTGACGATATTTCCAGCTTCCAGATAGATCACTTTTTGTGCAATCTTAAAGACTTCCGCATGATCATGACTGACCAAAATCATGTTCATTCCAAATTCTCGATGCATCATCAACAAATGATCTTGCATCTGTACGCGAATATGCTGATCTAAAGCCGACATCGGTTCATCTAACAGCAATAATTTTGGTTTGCGCGCTAGAGCCCGCGCCAAAGCAACTCTTTGCTTTTGTCCGCCAGACAATTGCTGTATAGATTGTGATTGCAAACTCATCAAATCACTTAATTCAAGTAACTGATCAACCCATTTTCGATCGCGTGAACCAACTGCAAAGGCGATATTTTCACGGACATTTAAATGTGGAAACAAAGCGTAATTTTGAAACACCATTCCGATAGAACGTTGATGCGTTGGTACATTGATTTTTTGCTGAGAGTCGAACCAAACTTCATCATCAAAAACAATGCGACCATAATCTGGTGTGTGCAATCCTGCAAGCATCCGAAGCACACTCGTTTTACCCGCCCCGGAAGCGCCAAAAATGGCTAAAGTTTGCGATGACTCTAACTGAAACTTCACATCCAAATTGAATGAGCCTTGTGCTCCAAGCAGCTGTTGTTGCGCTTGCAGTTCTAGAATAGGTGCATGCATTAAAATTTTTCCGGGAAACGTCGCTTGCCGATAAATACAGCCATCAAAATAACGAAGCTCAACAAAACTAAGATTAGTGAGTAAAAATGGGCGCTAGCGTACTGCAAACTCTCGACCTCATCGTAAATGGCAATTGACGCCACTCTAGTTACACCTGGAATATTTCCGCCTATCATTAAGACCACACCAAATTCACCGATGGTGTGAGCAAAACTCAACACGACGCCGCTCAAGATCGAGGCCTTCATATTGGGCAATAAGACTTTGAATAAAGTTTGTGTTTTTGTTTGACCTAAGGTGTAAGCAGCTTCACGTAATTCAACGGGTAAATTTTGCAGTCCCGCTTGCAGCGCTTGCACCATAAACGGCAGGCTAAAGATAATGGAACCCAACAGAATACCTAGGAAACTAAAACTCAAACTTAGGTCAAATTGGTCATGCAGCCAACCTGCCAATCCGGTCTGAGGATTAAACATTAGGAGCAAATAGAAACCTAACACGGAAGGCGGCAACACCAGAGGCATACTCACCAAAGCCTCCCATAATGGCTTCATTCGGCTTTGAGTAAATGCCAATCGATACGCAATTGGCAAGCCGATAAAAAATAAAATCGACGTGGTAATCAATGCCAATTTAAAGCTTAGCCACAACGGTTGCCAATCATAAGCAGAGAAATTCATTGGCTCTCCACCGAGATTAAATTCATTTCATTTGACTTTACTAATCCCTCAATTTGATCCCCCAACATCAAACCCAAACCACGAGCAGATCGACTTGTGATCACGGCGCTCACCGAATAATTACCCTCAAGGACAAACACTATTCTGGTCAAAATTTTTCCAATTTCAAGATGAACAATTTTGCCGGGCATACGATTACGCAAACTGATTTGCCCAGAGAGATTTTTGGCAATCGCCACTTCCATTTCATTAAACAACAATCGCACATCTTGATTTACATACCAACAGGACAAATCCTCTACGTTGCCTAATAAGCTGGCGCTAAGC
>JAYVHZ010000335.1:0-2658 GCA_043770645.1 Undibacterium sp.
CAAGATAACGAGCACCATTCAAAGTCGCAGATCGAATCGCTTCCAATGAAGTCATGCCACCACCAGCCAGAGTCCACATCTCCCAATGGGCGCCTAAGCCTTCACGTTGACCATGTGCACCAATATTGACTGGAACACCTGCCCGTTGCAGTTCAGTTGCTGTTTTGGCGACTTTAAACACATTGAAGTCTTCCTCGGGTGCAGTGAGACGACGCACACTGCGTGGCTCCAACACAGAACGCGGCACGTAGCGTGATAACAGTGGATGTTTCCACACATCAGTACGGGCATACCAATAGTGTTCCGCGTCCAATCCACCATAGCCAACGACCAGCGTTGGAGTGTAACCAACTTGCGTCTGCGACCAAAGCTGCTTCACATCATCGTAAGCATTCGCAACAGGGATTGAGTGCTCTACACCGGTATGGCCGTCGATGACCATCGTCATATTATGTTGAAATAAGGAACCGCCTTCTGGCACGACCATCATGCCGGTTTGACGAGCCGCTTCCAGAATTTGTTGACGCTGTTCGCGACGAGGCAAGTTATAACTCTTGACTGAAATCGCTCCCGCTGCTTTCAAACGCTTTAGATGTGTCAATGCATCGTCTAAGCTATTCACCACAGCACTCATATTCGCTTTAGCACCGTACAAAATGGTACCCGTAGAAAAGATACGTGGTGCCACAACATTGCCAGCTTTTTGCATTTCACTGTGTGTAAAAATTTCAGAAGTATCATTCGACGGATCATGAATTGTTGTCACGCCAAAAGCGAGCGAAGCATAGTTCACCCAACTTTGTTGTGGAATAATTTCACCTTCGCCCATACCACCATGCCAATGCACATCGACTAAGCCAGGGATAATGGTTTTGCCAGTCGCATCAATTTTGGTAGCGCCATTAGGAATCGCCACACTATCAGCCTTTCCTATTTCCACAATCCGATTATCTTTAATTACGATTCTGGCGTTTTCTAAGACTTCATCACCTTTCATCGTAACGACACGCGCACCAGAAATCACGGTAATGCCCGTTGGTCTGTCACTCTCCTGACTAAATCCTATCTTCAATCCATTTTCAGCTGGTTTTGGCAATTCCTTCGCTGCACCATCAACAAAGGTAAATGCAGCAGTCAAAGGTGTCGTAAATAACTCGTCTCCAAGTGAGAAATGAATTTTCTTACTGTCACCAGACCAATGTAAATAATCACCAGCATTCACATCCATTTGCCGAACCGGCAAAGCATCCGCTTTTGAACCGACTGTTAAGGCTTTGCCAGCTAAAGGCATAGGCATGACATAAGCATGAAAACGCTCATTAAATGCTAGCCACTTGCCGTCAGGTGATACAGAAAATGCAGAGACAAATTCGCCCTTCGCCACAGGGACATCTTCGGTTTTATCTAACTTGACGCGGAATAAGGAAGTTGACCAATCAACTTCGCCTGTGTATTTCGTACGGGTCAGATAAACCACATCATTCTCGTTTGAAAACTGAGGTGCATTGCCATCCTCTGCAATTTTTCGTGGCGCAGATTTTCCATCAGTAGACACGGCAAAAACTCCAGTCTCCATGCCATGCCAAGGTGAAGTTAAGTAACCACCGCGCGCCTTCACGAATACCACCTGCTTTCCGTCTGGCGAAAGCGTGACTTCAGCGTACTTCCCAGGTTCTTTCGTCAAGATCGTTTCCTGACCGGTTCGCAAGTCTATCGTCCGAACTGATCCCAATTTCTCATCGTTCCAAGTGGCAAACACCACGCTTTGACCATCACGAGAAAACTGCGGGAAATATTCAAAATGTTCATTTTGTTTGGTCAAGCGTCGCGCTGTACCGGTTGGCAAATCGCGCACATAGATGTGGCCCAATGCTGAATAAAGTACTTTATCTCCTTTTGCTGACACGTTCACCCAACGCAGCAGCTTGACATCGAATTGATCAGCACCAACCGCAGTAGCAAAGCGTACGGCTGGTCGAATTTCACGCGTATCTTGAACATGGAAAGGAATTTCTTTTGCTGACTTGGCAAATGGATCGACACGCCAGATTTTTCCTTGTGCCCAAACGACAATTTGTTTCGCATCAGGCATCCAAGAGAATGCTGGATAAACACCGTGAATCGCCCAGGCTTCCTGCATATCACGTTCGAGATGTCCCCACACAGGGAATTCCTCACCGCTCTTGACGTCCTTCAAAAACAAAGTCGATTGATTACGAACGCGACGGACAAACGCTAGATATTTGCCATCAGGGGAAGGTGTAGGACGCACCGCGCCTCCGGCACCGCTGACAAAAGAGATGGTTTTTCCATCCTGCAGATCTTTTCTGAAAATTTGATAAATCTGTCCATTTGAATTTTTATTGTACTCAAATGAGCTACCACCCGTCGTATCTTGAGAGTAATAGACGTATCGACCATCCGGCGAAAACGCCGGCTCGCCTAAATCTTTTTGCCAATTTGGCTTTTCATTGATTTGAACACCTGAACCACCACTGGTGTGGTACATCCAAATCTCACCAGAACCTAATGAGCGAGTACCAGAATAATGCTTGCGCGCTGCAATAAATTGACCGTTTGGATGCCAAACCGGGTTATTCAATAAACGAAAATCTTCTTTAGTAACAGCGCGTGGACTACTTCCATCCACACTCATTA
>JAYVHZ010000336.1:0-5478 GCA_043770645.1 Undibacterium sp.
ATAAGCCATCCCCAAACACACGCAAATAAATCGGGCTCGTCCAACAAACGGTTCAGATCGTGGCCGCTTCGCGTCACGATCTAACCTTACTCGTTAGCCGCCGTGTAGGTGGCTTAAAGGCATTAATAACATGGTGTATAACTTAAAAAGCGGTTAGCCGCCGTATAGGTGGATTAAAGGATCATTGGTGCTTATCGAGGTATCAAGCGTAGTTAGCCGCCGTGTAGGCGGCTTAAAGGTTGTGATAAAACTTCACTGCTATAGTTTTTCCGTTAGCCGCCGTGTAGGTGGCTTAAAGGCACATGGTTGGATTTTCGGCGAAGGTTCTTAGGTTAGCCGCCGTGTAGGTGGCTTAAAGGAACACCGCCGTGATTGTTGTTCCGAAGTTGACGTTAGCCGCCGTATAGGTGGCTTAAGGGGTCGGTGAATATCTAGCAGAGTTCGAATTGTGTTAGCCGCCGTATAGGTGGCTTAAAGGTATGTTGTTGGCGGTAACTACGAAATTGGGTTGTGCACCATCGTATAGATGGCTTAAAGGTGGGCTTTCATTTGCGCCAAAGAAAATGTTTTATTAACCACCGCACAGGTGGAGTTTCTTAGTGTTTTTCGCGGACGCGAAAAATCAATATTTGAAATTCGTCTGGAATTTGGAACCGCTTACTCTATATCACTGCGCATTTTGCTTTCAGCTTTATTGTCTGCGATGACACCAAAGATAAAAATCGCCGCCAAAACACCTAGAATGCCAAATCCAATTAATAGGCCAGTCATTAGGCCAAATTTTGCGAATTTTGCGAAAACAATGCTTAATAGAAGACAAACAACCACTAATGTAATGATTAAGTCAGTATTAACAGTGCCGCGATTTTTCGTTAAGTTTGTCATGCCGCCCTCCTACACTCTTGAGGTCAAAGATGATGATAAAAGCTGCTGATACTTAATTAAAGGAATGAAATCAGGTTGTTTGTTTTCACGTTCCTTGCTTAATGCCCTTGCGTGATTACGATTATCAGCAAGCGAGAGTTTAACCAGCCTCGCAGAAATTGAACTGGTTGAACGATCAAGTTCAGTCGCAAGATTCGCAATAGTTTTATTTGTGTTTTCCCAAGCCCATTGCAATTGAAAATCGTTTTCCTGTGTTCAGGCTTTACCATGTGATAGTGCGCGTAGTTTTATTTTGAATTGAGACTCAACATCGTCAGCAATAATAGTTATTGATTTTTTCATTTTACAAACTTCTCATCATAGGTTCTGGCGACAATGCCATCAAAACATAATCGTATGTCCACATCACGACGAATGCGACAAAACTTGTGATCCCGAACGCCCAAAGCATTTTGGGAACCGGAGCCACAAAGTAAGCGACTATCAAACCAAACATACAACCGATACTCAAAAAATTACAAACAACGCTTACCGGCATTCGTAACCAGTACAAAACGAAAAATAGAGGCAAACGCACTACCAGCCACGCCCAGGCTAAGCAAGTCAAAAACCGCCCCATCGTATTCGATGGGAGTTTGTTGTTATTGGCAGTTGATTCAACCGGAACCTCAACAGGTTTAGCGGTTGGAAATTTAAGTACGTTGCTCATAATTCACCTCAAGGTATAGGTTCAGGTCGCATCATCATAAAATAAAAAGTACGTCAAGTGAAAAAACTTTACAAGGATCTTCATTAAATAACGGTTTCGGCTCATGTTACGTTGTCAAAATAAAGTAATTTCAGGCTAAAAAATAGAGAAAAGCAATCAGGTAATTCAAACGTTTGGCAAGTCTTCTAACCTATGCCATAACGTGCCTTCTGGTGCATCAGTCACAGGTCTAAAACCACCATAAATCAAAACACCGGTGTGATGTGTTGCAACATCAACGATTCCTCGACCGGAAACCCCCGCGCTTTTAATAGGTTCAATCAAAGCGTACAAGCCTGGCTCTGTTGGTAATTTAGTTGTCCAAGTCATTAGGTATTTCCTATCTCGTCGGAAATGAATTCTTTAATTGAATCTTTGGCTCCTTCCATGCCATTAACCAAGCCATAAATCGCTTCGTCTAAATCACCCATTATTTCGCTACGTTCGACCTGCTTAAAATTTTCAGGCAAATTGTCAAACGCTTCTTGCTCTTCACTCAGAATCTCTTGCGCCATGTCGATCAATATAGAAAGTTGGGCGGCAATTGAAGCGAGACGCTTGCGGCGGTTGTTATTCATTTTTTTAGTTCCGATATTGGGTTACAAAAATTTATTTCTCAGCGTTTTTGATTTGTAGCCAAAATGACCTACACGGACAAAACAATGTATTTTGCTGCTGAATTTGGTGTATTCAACCAATTAACCAACTTGATTGCCGTTTGTGTGTCAATCGCCTCACGAGTCCGTTTAATTTCTCCGGTCGCAATAATCACCCATTGAATAAAGCTCATAATTTTCTCCTAGTTATTAAGCCGCAAGTCGTTCATCACGGATTAGCCAAATAGATTTACCAAACTTTTCACCAACGGCTTTGTTTAATTGATCCATTCCTAATTGAGTTTCAATATCAAATACATCGTTAAAAACTTGGTTTAGTTCTTTCAAAACTGCCGTAGTCGCTGCCATTACTAGCTCACGTTCTTCTTGCTTGGCAAGTCTTCGTTTTTCGGAAGCTTTTTTCTGCGATAGTTCCTTTTTTAGATCAACCATTTGCGAACCAAGTCCATTACAACCGAAACAAACCGTACCTTTCGCTATATGAAATGAATAGCGGCCAGATCCATTGCAGCGGCGGCATGTAACTTTGGTTAGTTGGGTCGAAATTTGATTCATGATGTTGTTCTTAAAATTGGTTTTGCTGCATATCGGGTTACAAAGATTTTAGAGCGGAAAGTGTAAGGTGTTTCGTTTTTTCGATGCTCCCAGTCTTTGTCGTTTTTGCTATCGGTTCACATGAGTTTCGTCGCGGTATGATTGGCAAAGCCTAAAGCAAAACGATTGCAAGGGTCAAACCACAAGCCGCACGCTAAGCGAAGTGAAACGCAGTCTGAACGGGTGCGGATTTGAGCGCAGCGTGCCCTAGTAAGCTTTTTGCGTATGGCTAGAATTTGCCAAGAAGCGGCGAAACTCATGTGTACACGATAAAACAAAAATGATGATCGAAAAAACGTGCGCAACGCGCAAAATTAGCGCCCTGGCGCTCCATTCGATAAAGATTAAGGGCAAACCTTAGTCTTTATCGCTTCGCTCGTTAGAGCGTGCTTTTAAGGCTTTCCCGCGCAAGATTTCTAGTATCACGAAATCTTGCGCGGTCGGCACTTTGCCGCCATTAGGCGGCACTGACTAGCGACAGCGAACGCCCCGACCGGAGCGCACGCCTTAGAACTACTTTTCGAGGGTCAGCAAAACAGTATTAACGCCGGTTCCGCTTTGCATAAAGCTGTTTGCGGGTAACGGCTCCCAAATGCCGCCGCTCTGCTCTACCAATGGCATCAGCGCTTCTTTTTGGCGGTTTCCAGCCATACAGATAGCAACTAATCGCCCGTTTGGTTTAAGCAATGAGTAAGCGTGTTTAATGTGTTTAATGTCCTGGCCGTTGGTAAAAGGTGGATTCATTATAATTCGGTCAAACTGCCCTATTTCGTCAGTTTGCAACGATAAAAAATCACTGCAAAGAACTTTTGTTTTTGGGAACTCGTGCTTTAATCTGCTTGCCAAATTTTGGTTAATTTCTACGGCTACCACTTCGCCACGTTCGGGCGCATGACCAAACATTTTGCAACCTAAAGCGCCCAATAAGTTACCGGTTCCGGCGCTAGGCTCAAGCACGCGCATTCCCTCTTCTACGTTTGCCTCTGCCGCGACACGTTCCGCGATTTCTCGCGGTGTCGGGAAAAGCTGCGGTGCTGAAACTACTTGAACGCCCTGCTTCAATGTTTCACGCATCAAATCAAATTCAGTTTGTACGTGTTCTTTCGGTGCTGGCCGTGGATCTGGCAAAGGCAAATCAATCAGATTTGTTTTTGCTGTTTCCAGTGGTGCGGCTTCGGCTGGTGTCGTTTCTGTTGTGTCCGGTGCTGGTGTCTTTTTCGGAGGATCAACACGTTTTGCATCAGTAATAAAAACAGCGGGGTAACTGTGACGATTGTTCATACCTTGCATTTTTGGGTCTGCAATGCATCCCAACATTTTACGAACGCGATGCTTTCCAGTTGTTGCGGTCGCTTCAATTGTCATACTACCTTTATAGTCTTTGTCGCAATCATCCCATTGCGCTTGTGTGATGTTAATGGTGTTTTCGTCTGGATAATTTGCCATTGGTGCCAGTTTTGTAGCAGCTTGAACGACTGCCATTTCTTCGGCGGTCGGCGCTTGGTAGTCGGCAATTTCTTCAACGCCGCGCACTTTGCAATAACGGGCATTTGTTGAAACACTTAAAATTTTTCCGTCTTTGCGCGTGATGCGCGTAATAACAAACCATTCACGACCAATTTTGACTTTACCGCCCACAACCAAATCATATTTATTCGCTGCCGTGCCGCCTTGTTCGTCCAGCATTGCGTTTTCATAAGCTAAACGATTGTCATAGTGATTGATCCAACGCTCACAACGCGCAATTTGTTTTGTGTGTGTTTTGATGGCGATTTCTGCGGCTTGTGCCGGTGTGATAACTTGACCAGACAATGCTGAATATAAAGACATTGAGCCTTCATACTGTGACGCTGGCGGGTTACGTGGGAATTTTTCCAGCGTAAAGCAATATGAAACATGATCGAAATTACAGATTTTCATGGCAAAGTTAAAATCTAAATTTTCACGCTGCCAGGCTTTTAAATATTTTTCTGATTCTTCTTTAATGCGCAATGATTTGCGTTTGTCTGCTTCAATACCTTTAATACGACGGGCGCGGACTGCTGGCAATTCTTTATATCTTGCATGGTGAAGCGCTCCAGCGGCGCGGCTTTTCCAGTATTCGGCGGTTTCCCACATTGATACCGCTTTTTTCATTCCGCTTTCAATGCGCTGCGCGTCTTTGCGTGCGCGTGCTTCGCTGTGATGACCTACTAAAATCGGTTGGCCTAGTGGGATATTATCGGAAAGAGCGGAAACGGCGCTGCGTGCGGCGTTAGCGTCGCGGGTGCGGTTTTCTTGGTAGCCTTCGAAACGCTCGGCGCGTTCTTCTGAGCGATCAACTAAACTTTTGTCTTCGTCTTCGATTTCGTCTACCAATTCAAGCAAAAAATCTACGCGTGCCGGTGTCCACATTGGAGCCACAAAAAGACCTTGTTTTGCTGCCCAAATAAAGCCCATTTCACGGGCGCGGGTGTAAAGATCTTTATCAAGGCGTGTTGTTGCGTACAAGCGCAATTTGTTGTCTTCTGGTGAGTAAGTAGCATTAAATGAAGTCATGATGTTGTCTTTCAAAAATATCGGGTTACAAAGATTTAAGAGCGGGAAACGTAAGGTTTTGAGTTGTGAAGTTCATAGCTTTGTCCTTTCGTTTTT
>JAYVHZ010000337.1:0-10805 GCA_043770645.1 Undibacterium sp.
AATTTTAGTAAAGCGCCAATTTTGCTCCTTTTTTAATTGTCATACGAAGCGCTTTTGGAATACAAGGGATGAATGCTATTACAAGCGCCGCACTGACACAGAAGCTGGATGCAATGTCGTCCATCGGCTGGAGAGCGTACACGATCAGCGGAAAGCTTTTCATCACATTTAATACATCTGACAGTCACTCTCGATGGAGCACGATACTGATCAAGTGCTATTTGAATGACCTCAGCAACGGACGTGACGTCTATGATCTCAGTGCCTAAGTACTTGAGTAACATATTGACCAATAATGCTACGCCTATTCCGATGAAAACCAGAAAGAATTTACTCCAAATTAAAACTCCAAGAAAGCCAATCTCCCCATTTGAAGGTAGTGGCGACCAAATGAAGGTAGTGACACCAATTCCAGCTGCAATACAAAGCGGAAAACGGATCGCGGCGAGGAATCCAGCGAGGCCGTCCTTGTTGCGATGAAAAGTATTAGACATAGTAGGGAATTCGAACGATATCGGTTGGATTGTTAGGACACTTAATGTGACTTAATTTTACAAAATGAAAAGATACCCGAACATTAAAATAAAAACAATTTGTTTCTGTTCGCTCGCAAGCCGCATAGAAGCTAGATAAATTTAAATTCGCGGATTAAACAAGCACTGAAGTAGGGAGCAAAGTATTGCGCCTTATCGAGTTGGATTGTTGCCCATCATGGGCGCTTATCTGAAGAGATTTGAAAATAAATCATGGTCGAGGGGAGAACCAAACGGCCCTTCTTTCCTGAGGTTTGCGCTGTAACCTCGGCAATCATTACCTGCGATGAATCCAAGTAACTCCTGTTCGATATAGATTGCGACGGACTCGCCATCCTCAGACCATTGAAACCTTATCGCTTCGCCCGCTGGTAATATGCGTTGAGCGCTATCAGTCACAAAAGGCCGAGTAGCTGGCGGAGCAGACTCTTCTTGCGTAAGGGCATCCAGATTCTCTGGTGCTTCAATCGTATTGAGAAGCCAGCAATCAGCTATCGGACGACTTTCGCCGGGCTCCGTGAGGTAACACCAAACTGACGTGCCTTCATCGACTAGTACAACAGCTTTCTTTGAGATGATATGGCGTTCGGACAAAAATAGTGGTTCGGTCATTGTGATGCTCAACGTGATTGAATTTTGCAAAACGAAAAGATACGCGAACATCAAAACAAAGACAATTTGTTTTTCTTCTTTCGTAAGTCGCTTCGATGCCCCCCAAATTTCAATTCGCTGATCAAACAAGTGGTTCTATGCAAAACGTACAAAAAGCATCGATTAACCTCAAAAAAATCACTCGAATTGATACGCCTCACCTCCAACGTAACTACTCGTCTATCCTTTTTTAAACCAGATTTGAATATCCAAGCATTGCTCTTAATTCGGTACCTCGTTTGACCTGCATGTTTGAATTCGCACGACGGAAAACCACCTATAATCGCGACTCCAATTAAACGCTGTGCTTAGCGCAACAACCATAAGGATAGTCATGCATCGTCAATTTTCTACCGTCGCTTCTAAAGTATTTGCTGTCAGTTTGATTCTGAGTCTGAGCTTAGGTCTAAGCGCTTGTAATCGTCCAACTGAAGCGGTCAATTCTGCCAATAGCGTTGCAGCGATGCAGAGCACTGATTTGGTCGTTGGTACTGGTGTTGTCGCCGAGTCCGGTAAGCAGGTTACCGTTCATTACACTGGATGGTTGTATGACGCAAAAGCCCCGGGGCAGCGTGGTGAGCAATTTGATAGTTCGGTGACGCGCGGCACGCCATTTAGTTTTCAGCTTGGTGATGGTCAAGTGATTAAGGGCTGGGATCAGGGCGTGGTTGGTATGAAAATTGGTGGACATCGTAATTTGATTATTCCATCGGATCTTGCATACGGTCCGCGTGGACGTGGGCCGATTCCGCCGGCGGCGACTTTGGTATTTGATATCCAGTTAATTGCGGTGAACTAGGACACCTGTTTTGTATCCAAGCATTGTCTCCGAATGCTTATTGATGAGCGTATTCGCATCTTCTTGTTAATTGCGATCATTGATATTGAATGTAATTTATATAGAAAGTCTCGTATGTCAAAAATGAATAAGATTGCCATCGCCTTGGCGCTGAGCTTTGGTTCGCCCGCTATTTTTGCCGCTGAAGTGGGAATTGCTTCGTTTAATTTGGCGTGGATGGGGAGTAAGGATGATTTTAAAAAACATCTCGAAGTTTGTTCTGCACCGCAGGTGAATTGGTGTGAAACCCGCGCCAGAACCATGCGTGATGCGCAGTCCCCGACCAATGAAGAAGTCGAACGCGTTAAACAATGCCAGACCAATTTTGAAACTGCTGCTGGCGGTCCGGAAAAAAGTATGATGGTGGCGCCATGTAATGCCTATCGACTCAATAGCAATAATTGGCAGAATGGGAATGAGTGGTATGCGCAAAAAGTGAATGGCTTGGCGGCGACTATCGATAAGTTGGTGGTCGACGAGGGGATTTCGATTTTTGCGTTTCAAGAAGTGAGCAATCGCGCTGCAATTCAAGATATTTTAGGCAAACATGCGGCAGATTTTGAGTCTTGTGTGGCTGAACACAATGCGTTTCAAACTGTCGGTTTCGCTTGGAAAAAATCGCTAAGCAAAAAGCCGGTCGTTTGTAAGAATGAAGATTCTTTAGCCATCAAAGAGAAAACCGATGATGTGAAAGGTATTCGTCGTTTGCGTCCGGGCGTGGAGTTGAATTTAACGATAGAAGGAAAAGCGTTTAGTCTCTTGAATGTGCATTTGAAATCGTCCTGCGCGAATCTGGTCAATACAGAACGTTATCCCGCACGTTTGCTGACCGATACTGATGCAGCGTGCAAAGTATTAAATCGTCAAATTGCACCGCTAGAGAATTGGATAGAGGCAGTTGCGGCAAAGACGCCTATGTTTATCCTCTTGGGTGATTTTAACCGTCGTATTGATGAAGAAGCTGCAGCGAATATTCCAGCAAAAGAAGTGCGCTTGGATGGTTCTGATCCAGCGAGTCCGAATAGCACAGGTTCATTTGGTGAAGTAAAATCGCGTGTGATGTGGCAAGAGATTTCGGATGGTGCGCCAAGCTTGGTGCAAATTCCCTTGGCGGAAGGATCTGCGTGCAAAGGCTTCGTGGGTTTAGATCACATTTTGTTCAGCTCTGCATTACATGCGAAGCAAGCGCAGGGATTTAACTCGCTTAAATTAGCTGTGGTTCAAGAAGCCGGGCAGAAGATCATCTCCAGCGATCATTGCCCTCGTATCGTGAAGATGAAGCTCTGAGACCGCTCGCTACGGTTCCGCAGCGATCTCTCTGATCTAGCTTAGTTTAGTTTGGTTTGGTTTGGTTTAGTTTGGTTTGGTTTGGTTTGGTTTGGGAACTGATTAGTTTTTTCTGAGTTTAGAAAAGCTGATTGGTTCCCATGGACGCATTGCCATCAATACGCCGATGCCATGGCGTTTTTTGAGCGGTGATTGCAGACTCTCTGCATGTAGTTCTGCGAATTTCCGCTTGAGTTGTCGTAATTCGGTTTGCAATTTGTTGCTGGCGGCTTCGGTCAACATGCCGTGAGTGAAAGTGAAGTTTTCCATCTCGTGATGAAAGCGTGAATTCAGAAAATCGGGCATGCCTTCCTTGCGGAAATAATCCCGAATTGGGCCGCCCGGTATCCAATCAAAATCGCGGCTGATGTTTAAGCGTATGCGATTGCCGGGTAACAAAGTGATGAGTCGCAATTGATCTAGTTTGAGTAAGTGTTTTAAACATTCTGTCTCACTCAATTTATAGACGCTGAGTATATCCGCCATACTCCAATGATTGACCGCACATACAGCAACCATCAGCAGCACGCTGTCCGACACTAGTTCTTTTTCTTGTGCCGTCGTCAAGGTCGTGAGTTTGGCGTTCGATAAACTCGCCTCCTGTGCTAATTCCGCCAGACTAAATCCCAAAAAATGGCTGATTTCCACGATGCGATCTAATGTGATCGGTGCATCGCTGCTTTCGCTAAACATACGCTTGATACTGGCCTCAGATAAGTTTAAGGCTGCCGCCACATCGCGATAAGTTTTCGCCTGTTGTTTGAGCTGATACTTGATGGTGTTGAGTAGTTGCGTGATTTCGGTCATGTCAGGTTTCACTGGTTGGCAAGAGTTTTTCTACTGTAGCATCTCGTCTAAGGATTGAATATGGATAGAGTATCGCAAGAAGCAACTTATTCGCTGGAAATATGAAACTTAGTGAGCTAAAGTTTTTGATTCTCCTGACATCTTGCATGCTGCGCCTTTCCTTTCACTTACAGTAAAAAACGGTGGTCAAGATGACTATGAAATGGCGCTATTTACCTCTCCTTATCGTGGGTGTTTGTACCCTCTTGATGTTGAATCATGGGACCATCCGACAGTATGCGGATTATCACGTTTTTGCCGATACGAGTGCGTATTGGGCTATTCCAAATGCTCTGGATGTGTTGAGTAATCTCGCTTTTGCTGTGATTGGTCTGCTTGGCTTATTTGCCAGTCGGACCTATTTCCAACAGGGTGCGCCCAGACGGCACCCCAAAGATTATGCTTATCTGTGCTTTGTGTTGAGTATTTTTGCGACCAGTGTGGGATCTGCTTTTTATCATTTGGCGCCAGATGATGCGCGCTTGTTTTGGGATCGTTTGCCCATTGCTTTAGCGTGCGCCACCCTAATTGCGGCAGTACGTGCGGAGTGTCTCGATCAAAAGTTGCCAGTCGCGCTACGTGATTTAATCGCCCTGTCTGTGTTCGCTACAGCCTCTGTTTTGTGGTGGCAACAAAGTGGTGATTTACGCCCTTACTTAGCTTTGCAATTGATGGCAATTTTGTTGATCCCTCTTTGGCAGGGAATTTATGCAGCGCCAAAGCGCACACGCTGGATTTATGCTGGTGCGATTGCTTGTTATGTGTTGGCGAAGGTGTGCGAAATTGGTGATGCGGCGATTCTGTCGCACACGGGTTGGATCAGTGGGCATACGATGAAACATCTGTTGGCGAGTGCTGCGGCTGCTTTGATTATTTGGCATTGGCTTTATCCAAATTTGCTAGGTTCGGAGCGATCAAGCTCCTGAGTGCTTGCGAACATCTAGAGGGCGGAAAGCGCACAGTATCTGTGCGTGGAACACCTCAAGGATCGGTGATTTCATCACTGCTGGCAAATATTACTTGCACTATGTCTTTGATCTATGGGCACATCAATGGCGAAATCGGCATGCAGCTGGTGATGTTATCCTTATTCGCTATGCAGACGACAGTGTAGTGGGGTTTTAATATGAAAATGACACAAAACGACGTCTCGAAGTAATGCGTGAACGCTTTGCACAATTTAAATTGGAACTGCATCCTGATAGAACGCGGTTGATTCGGTTTTGCCGATTCGTCACAAAACAATGTCGGGAACGTGGAATGAGAAAAGCAGAATTTTTTGACTTTCTAGGTTTTACACACTGCTCTGGTCATGCTAAAGGGCGATTTATGATTGTCAGATTGACGATCAAGAAAAGGATGCGTGCATCGCTAAAAGCGATACGAAAGACGCTGATGCGGCGACGGCACGAAGCTGTGCCGGTGATAGGACGGTGGCTCAGACGAGTGTTACAAGGATATCTAAACTACTACGCGGTACCGCGCAACATGGGGCGATTATCGGGGTTTCTCAGTGAGGTTTGCCGCTCTTGGCGTCATGCTCTGCTGCACAGAAGTGAACGACATCGCCTGCCAGAGACCTCTGCACAACCTGCTGCGCGACCGAATTTTGAATCTGCGATGCTCGCTGTACCCTAGCACAGGTGCGCTTCTCGATCCAAACTTCGACCGCTCGCTACGGTTGTGCAGAGGTCTCTGCCATGGAGCAGGTTCAACAAAATAGTTCGGAAATATGTTCCACGTTGTCGTGTTGTGCATCCATTATCGTCAGAAAGGTTTCACGTCAAAACCGTTGGCAGGAGCCGTATGCGGTAGTTCCGCAAGTACGGATCTGTGCGGGCGGCGATGGGTAACCATCGTTCCTACCGCGCCCGATGCGCCATCCAGATAAAGCGACGCATACTAATCTCATCGAAATTGTATCTATTACCGCACACGATCTTGATGATGCCATTTCAGCGAGCTAAATCTATGCAAGACTAATGCGTAAGCATAATGCGAATATTTTGCCTTAGTCACCCACGATCTTATTTCCGTGCTCTTGGGATATTCTCGATGTTCCTTGCGCGCTCAGCAATTGGTCGGTCACACCACATTTTCAGGGACGGCGCAGTACTTTCTAACGATCGTCACAAGGCTACTAACGGGCAAATATTTAACGACGAATTCGGACATCCCTGCTTTTAAACAACGCTCCCGAAATTCGCGCAGATCGCAGTTGGAATAAGAAATAATAGGAGGCACTGGAAGATTCTCTGCGAGACTCTTTTGCCGGACACTTTCAAAGGTTTGCAGACCATCAGGATCGGGCATCTGTTGATCCAAAAAAACCAAATCATAGTTTGATGAAAAAATCATCTGCAATGCCTCGATCCCGCTTTTTGTGACATCACAGTTTAATTCCACACCCAATTCTTGCGATGCTTTTTTGAGTAAGGAACGAAACAAGATCGCGTCTTGAAAACTATCATCCACGTAGAGCAATTGCAGTTTCTTCACAGCCCCTCCCCAATCGGCATGCGAACATGAAATACGGTACCCCCTTCTTCAACAGGCTCGAACCAAATAAAACCATCATGCATTTTCACCGCTTTTTCGCAGATCGCCAAGCCTAAGCCTGTACCTGTGTACGCGTCGGCAGTGTGCAGCCGTTGAAATGGTTTAAAAACACGTTTTAAGTACTGAGGATCAATCGAAATACCATTATCCGTTACGGAAAAGTGGGCATACTTCAGATCGACGGCACATGTGATGGTGACAGTAGGTCGCGCACTCTTATTAAACTTAATACCGTTCTGAATTAAGTTTTGAAACAACAACACCAAGAGTGATCGATGTCCCATTATTGTCGGCATTTCAGCAATTAGAATTTGCGCGTGGTGTTCTTGTTGATAGATACTGAGATTTTCCTTCGCCTGCAAAAGCACACTATTCATATCTAGTTTTACCTTGGGTTCAGACATCTGATCGACTGAATAATAGCCCAATAGGTCTTGTATCATCTCTTGCAAACTAGCGACATTTTTCTCGATAAGCTCCAAGTATTGCTTTTCATCCCCTTGTAAATGCGATGCCGCACTATCTACTAGGAGATTACAAAAGCTCCTAGTGCGACGTAAAGGCGCTTGCAAGTCATGCGCCACAGCGTAACTAAACTGCTCAAATTCACGTTCTTTATCAATTAAACGCGTCATCAAAGAACGTTTCTCAATCGCCATCGCTACTGAACGATGCAAAGCTTCGCGTGTGAGTTCGCCCTTCATTAAATAATCTTGCGCGCCGCGCTTCATTGCCTCGACGGCGATAGACTCCGTTCCTTCACCCGTGAGCATGACCACGACGGGCATAGACTGCCCGGCCTTGTCTTGAATTTCTGCAAGCTCATTTAGAAACTCTAAACCGTCAAAATCAGGAAGGTTATAGTCAAGCAAAATGCAATCAGGTTGGCTGCGCTGAAATTCAGCGATACCATCGGCACCGCAACCGACTTCGGTAAACAAAAAGCGATTATGAGTCGATTCGCGCAAGAGGCGCTTATATAGATCCCTATCATTGACGTTATCGTCAACCAAAAGCACCATAAATTTCTTGACTGACCGCTCAGCGCTGACCGTAATGTTTTTGAGGGCAAGGTTGACCGAGGCATTGAGCGTATCACTATTGATTTTGCTCTTAACGAGATAATCCATCGCGCCACGCCGTATCGCTTCTACGGCAACAGTCGACGTGCCTTGCCCTGTCAACATCACTACCACAGGAATAGCGTAATCAGGACTCTCAGCTTGAATCGCGCTTAAAAATTCAATGCCATCCGTGTCCGGTAAATTGTAGTCTAACAAAATACAGTCCGGCTTTTCTCGCCTGAATGCCTGCATGGCGTCATCACCAGACTCGCACTCTACTATGTCGAAATCGTACTCGCGATTGCGTGACAAGAGCCGACAATAGTTTTCACGATCAATAGAACTATCTTCTACGATCAAAACCTTCGCTCGCTTTTTGGTGGACATGATGTTTCGCTCACAAATCGTCTGATAGATTTAAGAAGGTGAGTTAGGCAGTATCGCAATGTCTAACCAAAACCCCGTCATTCTTTCAATCGCCGACATAAATTCCTGCAAGTCTATCCGTTTGCTCATGTAGCTATTGGCACCCATGGCATAGCAGGCCTCAATATCGCGCTGATCGGTCGATGTGGTCAATACAATGACGGGTATGGACTTTAAGTCGGCATCTTTTTTAAGTATAGATAAGACTTCTCGCCCATCCGTCCCTGGCATATTCAAATCAAGCAATATCATACCGGGACGTGGGCAACTATCAGGATCTGAATAGTCACCACGCCCAAACAGATAATCGAGCGCATCATCACCATCTACGCAACGAACGATGGGATTAGCGATACGGGATTTACGTAGTGCCCGTGTCGCTGCTTCGAAGTCACTAGCACTGTCGTCAATGATCATAATACATTGTGTTTCTCGGTTCATCATCACTCTCCTTAATAAACACTAAGCTGACTTAAGCGTAAAACAAAAACGGGAACCTTTACCATATTCGGACTCGATCCAGATTCGCCCGCCATGACGTTCGACGATTTTCTGGCAAATGGTCATACCCGCGCCTGTACCTCCACCAAATTTTTCTTGGCTATGAAGACGTTTAAAAATCTGGAAAACCTTTTCACGATGCTTCTCTTGAATACCGATACCGTTATCCTCAACATAAAAAATCGTTTCGCCATCCTTGTCTATCGCCGCAATTTCTATCCAACGCTCCGGCTTATCGTTGTATTTCATGGCATTGGTAATGAGATTGCGAAACACCTCGCCTATCCGCGCATGATCACAATATGCAGCGGGTAATGGGGCGGGCCTACGTATTTCGATTTTTTCTGCTTCTAGGCGACCGGACAGGCTGCCCAAGACGTCATTAATCACAATATTTAAGTCCACCGAACCTATCGCCATATCGACCCGACCTACGCGTGAGAAGTGTAATAGTGATTGAATTAAGTTCTCAAGGTGCTTGGCGATAGGCGGAATTTTATTGAGCCTTTCATGTACCTCTGGGCTCAATTGACTACCATAATCTTCGATCAAAAACGCGAGCTGATTCTCTATTCCGCGCAATGGCTCTTTCAAATCGTGGGATGCGATATACGCGAAATCATCCAATTCTTTATTGGAACGTGCGAGTTCTTGGTTGGTCTTTTCCAATTGCTGCGTTCTATCTAACACTCGCTGTTCCAAAAACGCATTCGCTTCTTCCAGCGCCACTGCAGCCAGTTGCCGTTCGTGATGGATGGCATCCAAAAAAAGTAACGAAACAACGAGGACACCGATAAAGCCCTGCAATAAAATCAAAGCGATATTACTATCCGTGTTAGCGAAAGGCCCCAGTCCATTGATCGTGCCAAATATCGAAAAGCCCGCAACAACGAGCATAGCTACTACCATCATCAGCCTGCCGAACTTTAGCGTCAGCAACATCAGTATAGGCAAGAGCATATACGCTTGAGCAGTGAACAATTTCCAGTTCCCCCAAGCTAAAAAGGTCATGCCACTTAATACCGAAAGCCCGGCGATAGCGAACAAAATCACTAGTTTGTCGGGCGCTTTTTCCTTGCTCTCGCCAAAACACCACAATAGTGCTGGTGCCACGACTAACGCGCCGACGACGTCACCAACCCACCAAGTACCAAACACGGAAACAACAATCGCTGGTGGCAAAAATCCCAATCCGGTCAGTATCATTACACCAACTGTAGAGCTGACTAGGCAGGCCAGCAAAACGCCTAAGACAAAACTTAGAGCACTAGATAACTTATCACTGATAAAACCTTCATCCAATCTCGACCGCAATAAGGCACAGGCTAGCCAAGCCTCTCCCATATTACCAATACCAATAACGACACTGGCAATCGTGGCATTGAAACCCAAGCCGCCTTTGAGATAAAAATCCACAAGGTTGGCGGCCATCGCACCGACGAATACACCCGGTAAAGCACGCATACCAAACAGCAAGCACACACCGATCGCGATGCCGGAAGGTGGCCATATAGGAGTCGCCTGACTACCCGCAAACTGTAATTGCAAGCCGAACCTAGCCGCCATGTAATAAAGCAGGCAGATGCCAATATTAATGCCGACCCAATGTCGAATCTCAAGTTCTCGGAATTTCTTTAAGGACTTAGGGAAGAGATCAAACGACCACAAATGGAAGTCCTTTAGAATTGTATTCATTTTTTGTTTTCCCACATAGAATGCAAATTAGGTTTCAGAACTTCATACTCACACGACTTATGTCTTCATCAAATGCACAACTCAGCCTAGCGATTTAGGATAATCCAACTCAACCAAAGTGGGGCGTCCCCACAAGTACCCTTGCGCAAATTGGATACCGGCATCCCACACCACTTGTGCGTCCTCGTTTCGCTCGACGCCTTCAGCGACGATTTCGAGATTCAAGCTAGACAAGCAAGCGACCAATTTATCCAGAGTCCGCCGCTGCCCTCTATTACAGGCAACGCCATCTATCATGCAGCGATCAATTTTTGCAATGTCAGGTTCAAGCAGCAACAAAGTTTCTAACGAGCTGTTTCCGAAACC
>JAYVHZ010000338.1:0-8131 GCA_043770645.1 Undibacterium sp.
CTAAGCAGCGCGGGTTTCACCCGCCCTACGAGATAGCTCAACTAAATGACAGTGCCCCTAGCACTCTTGCAAGAGAGTAGCTTAAAAACATAGATACGCCACGAAGGTATTATTTAAGGAATGCATTATGCAATGGGAAGTCGTAATCGGTTTTGAGACACATGCACAACTCAAAACCAACTCTAAAATTTTCAGTGGCTCGTCAATTCAATTTGGTGCAGAACCGAATACACAAGCCAGTCCAGTCGATCTCGCCTTGCCTGGCGTGCTGCCTGTGATGAATAAAGGCGCAGTAGAAAAAGCCATCCAATTTGGCTTAGCGGTCGGCGCGACCATCGCTCCGGAATCGATCTTTGCACGTAAAAATTATTTCTATCCGGATCTACCGAAAGGCTATCAAATCAGCCAATTTGAAATCCCGGTAGTACAAGGTGGCACGGTCACTTGCGTGGTCGAGAAAGATGGCAAGTCGGAAGTTAAAGTGATTGAGTTAACTCGCGCGCATCTGGAAGAAGACGCAGGCAAATCTCTGCACGAAGACTACCAAGGCATGACCGGCATCGATCTCAATCGCGCTGGCACACCGCTATTAGAAATCGTTACAGAACCCGTCATGCGCAGTGCTGCCGAAGCGGTCGCCTACGCCAAGGCGCTCCACTCGCTAGTTGTTTGGTTGGATATTTGCGATGGCAATATGCAAGAAGGCTCCTTCCGTTGCGACGCCAATGTCTCGGTGCGCCCAGTCGGCCAAAAAGAATTTGGCACGCGTTGCGAAATCAAGAATCTGAACTCCTTCCGCTTCTTAGAAGAAGCCATCAATATCGAAGTCCGTCGTCAGATTGAATTGATCGAAGACGGCGGCACGGTGGTGCAAGAAACCCGCCTATACGATCCTGACCGCAAAGAAACACGTTCGATGCGCAGCAAAGAAGATTCACAAGATTATCGTTATTTCCCCGATCCAGATTTGCCACCATTACGCATTAGCCGCGAATGGGTAGAACAAGTTCGTAGCACCATGCCAGAGCTGCCGACAGCAATGCGTGAACGCTTTATCGCGCAGTTTGGCCTATCGGATTACGACGCGATGATCGTCACCCAATCAAAAGCGATGGCAGCCTATTTTGAAGCTGCCATCGCCGCATCTCCAGATGGCGATAAGGCAGCACAAGCAAAGCAAATTGCGAACTGGTTGATGGGTGATGTATCGTTCACCCTCAATCGCGAAGGCATGGACATCTCCACAATCCCTGTCAATGCTGCACAGCTCGCACTGTTATTGCAACGCATCGCCGACAGCACGATCTCCAACAAGATCGCCAAAGAAGTATTTGCAGCAATGTGGCAAGCACCAAGTGCTGATGTGGATTTGGCCGACAAGGTGATCGATACCAAAGGTCTCAAGCAAATCTCTGACGTTGGCGCTTTAGAAAAAATTATCGATGAGGTGATGGCTGCGAATCAGCAATCGGTTGAAGAATATCGCGCGGGCAAAGAAAAGGCGTTTAACGCTTTGGTTGGCCAAGCGATGAAGGCGACTAAAGGCAAGGGTAACCCAGCACAGGTGAATGAGCTGCTGAAAAAGAAATTAGCGGGGTAACACAAAAAGCAGAAAGGCCAGAAAATTCTTAGAAAAAAAGGGCTTAGGTATCAAACCTAAGCCCTTTTTCTTCGAAAACAATAGACGCTTTTTTCGAGATTCAGTCATGCCTACAGAGGCATTTATTTCGCCACAAAAAAACTCTGCACTGTTTCCAAGTCACCGTAGCTAGCAACGCCAGCGGTTGCTTTCAACTTCAACAAACCGGCCAAGAAACCATATCGAGCCTGCGCCAAATCCCGCTTCGTGGACACCAGTTGTTGTTGAGCGTTAAGTAAATCGACATTGATGCGAATCCCACCTTTAATGCTTTTTGATGTGGCTTCTACTAATGCTTCGGCGGAAGTCACCGCTTTTTGCAATGCATCTAATTTAATCACGCCCGTTCTGACCACGTTGTACTGTTTGCGCAATTCATTCATCACTTTACTTCGCGCATTGTCCAAATCTGCTTTCGCTTTTTCTTTTTGCGCGGCAGCCTGCTTGGTTACTGCAGTGGTGTAACCACCAGAGTAAATTGGAATCACTAATTGGAAGCCTATCGAGCGCACGTTGTTATCTTGGTTCTTTGTTGTCACCGTTTCCGATACGCCATGATTGTAATTCGCATTCAAATCAACGCGCGGTGCATGTCCCGCTCTCGCCTTTCGAACTTCCAAATGAGCGATCTCAACCGCCAATTGCGCAGCCTTAATTTCGGAATTATTTGTTTCCGCTGTTTTCTGCCAAGATTCAAAATCCCCTTGCACAACACTAGCAGCATTAAAGTCATTGCGCAGACTATCTAAGCTAGTAATCTCCTCACCAACAATCGCGTTCAAGATATTTTTGGCGTTGACATAGTTATCGTTTGCTTCTAATACCATCGATTCCGATATATCCAATTTTGCCTGAGTCTCTAAGACTTCAGTCTTGGTACCCTCACCTTTTTCAAACAATCGATTATTGACTTTGACTTGCTCGCTATAGGCGTCGCGTTGTGCCCTAAAGAGCCCTAATTGATCTTCCATAAAACAGGCTTCAACATACGCCGTCAACAATCGCACCATCAATTCCTTGGCGCGCGCATCGAATTGAGCTTCGCTAAATTTGGTTTGCGCCTCTCCTTGTTTGTAGCGCGAATAAGCGTCCAAATTAAACAAGGTCTGACGAACAGTCACACCTCTTGAGGTACTGCCGTAATCGAGGTGCGACAAAATTGGTTTATTACCCGAAAAGGGCGATGGCGGTGAAATCGACTCTCCGACATTATTGCTCTTGGAAAAACTGTACTGCACTTGTGGCAATAATGCGGCTCTTCCAATCAGCTGAAACTGTTGGCCAGAGTCTCGCTCCGCCTGCGCTGAACGATACGCCGGATCATTCTTTAGAGCTGCCTGATACGCTTGCAATACATTAATAGCGAACGCTGGCGTCGCTTGACCCAGCAGTACTGCACAAGCACTGGCGATCAAGCTTTTCTTAACCCATGATTGATGCATGATTACTCCTCTTTGAGCGCAGAACTAGTGCGATTCAATACTGGTTTGAGCAAATAGTTCATAAACGTGCGTTCACCTGTTTTCACGACAACGTCAACCGGCATACCAGGACGAACCTGCAAATTCCCTAACTTCTTAACTCCTTCTGGCGAAACTTCAGCACGTACTTTGTAGTAAGGAACTCCAGTTTTTTCATCTACAGTGCGATCAGCGGAGACATGGGTTACCACACCAGGGATGTGCGGCGTTGTCGCGGTATTAAATGCGCCGAAAATCAACTCTACAGGCAAACCACTATGGACCTTATCAATAAGATTGACTGCTAATTGGCCTTCAACAACCAAGGCATCACTCTCAGGAACTAGCTCCATCAGCTTGAAACCGCTGGGCACCACACCGCCGACAGTAAAAATGTTCATGCCAACGACAATACCGCTGACTGGCGCTTTGACATCAACATTTTGCAAATCATATTCGAGCGCAGTGATACGATTTTGCAAGGACTCAGCTTCTTTTTGCACATCGGATAATTGTGTACGTACTTCTTTCTGATAATCCTGCTGACGTTGCGCTTTACGCAAACCTAATTCACTAATTTGCTTACGCAAGCGGCCGATATTGCCGATATCTTCTGATACAGATCCATTAACCTGCGCATACGTGCGCTCTAATTCGAGTAAACGATTCTTTGCGATAAAGCCCTCTTTAGCCAAATCTCGAATATCGTCTAATTGCTCTTTCAGGATTTGCTGCTGCTGTTTCTTGCTCACCATGGACTCTTGCAAGCCATCTAACTGAGACCGCAAACCATCTGCGCTAGCATCAGCAGCCCCTAACTCGTTAAACAAAGATGACTGGCGAGTTTCAAACAATTGTTGCTGCAGGGCGATTGCATTGGCAATGCGTACATCTTGTTTCTCTTTAAGCAATAAGGCTGGAAAGTTCACTCTTTTCGCGCTGTCCCGTTCCGCTACTAAGCGCGCCTCTGTTGCCTTCGCGGCATAGTACTGCGAACGTGCAATCTCCAAAGCAGATTTTGCGACTGTGGCATTCATGCGGACTAAAACCTGACCAACTTTGACCTTTTCACCATCCTTTACCAGTATCTCATCGATGGTTCCGCCCAATTGGTGTTGGACGATCTTGCGATTGGTCGCAACGGAAACTGTTCCAGACATAGGAACACCTTGATCGAGTGGTGCAAAGGAAGCCCAAATTATAAAAAAAACGACACCAAACAACACAATCATCCAGCCTACTCGAGAATACGACTTGGTATCCGTGTTCAACTCAATGACTTCCACTTCGCTAGATGCAACATCCGTCACATCACGTTTTTTTGTGATTAAATTATTCATCATTATTCCTTTTCTGCAGCTGCTTGAATACGCGCTTGCGTATCCGCTGGCGGCTCACTTGCGGCAGCGGCCGGTGTCGCGCTTTGCTCAGCGGCGTGAATCGCAGCCGCTTGTTGTGCGGCCTGTTGCGCCAAAGCTTGTTGTTGCGCTGCTTGTTGTTGTGCCGCTTGCTGCGCCAAGGCTTGTTGCTGCGCTGCTTGCTGCGCCGCTTGTTGTGCCGCTTGCTGCGCCAAGGCATGTTGTTGCGCCGCTTGCTGCGCCAAGGCATGTTGTTGCGCTGCTTGTTGTTGCGCTGCTTGTTGTTGCGCCAAAGCCTGTTGTTGCGCTGCCTGTTGTTGTGCCGCTTGCTGCGGAGTCATTACCTGCTGGGATGGTGCTGGTTGTTGCGCGCCTGCTTGTTGGGCTTGCTGTGCAGCCGCAACTTGTTGCTGTGCTTGTTGCTGCGCCTGTTGCAACGCCTTCAACACCTCGTCACGAGGACCGAATGCTTGGGCTGCACCATCACGTAAAACTAACAACTTCGTCGTCACTCCCAATACGGATGGGCGATGCGTAATTAATACGATCGTCTTGCCACGTTGGCGTAGATCGGCGATCGCGGCGACCAGCGCTTGTTCACCGACTTCGTCCAAATTAGAATTAGGTTCATCCAACACCAATACAGATGGATCATCATACATGGCACGTGCCAAGCCGATACGCTGCTTTTGACCACCGGACAAGCCAGAACCAGCTTCACCTAATGGTGTGTCGTAACCCTTAGGGAAATGCAAAATCAAATCATGGACACCTGCACGTTTTGCAGCAACGATGACTTTTTCTGAGTCAATCTCACCAAATCGAGCGATGTTTTCTGCCACTGTTCCAGCGAACAGTTCGATATCTTGTGGCAAATAGCCGATAGCAGGTCCTAACTGATCTTTATTCCACTGATAAATATCCGCGCCGTCCAAACGCACTTTGCCGACGGCAGAAGGCCACACGCCAACCAATAAGCGCGCCAAAGTGGATTTACCTGAGCCAGAGGCACCAATCACCCCCAACACATCACCTGGTTGCAAACCAAAAGTCAAGCCTTTGATGATCGCAACAGTAGAACCAGGGGGCGCAGCCGTCACGCCTTCAACAGCGATATGACCGAGTGGCTTTGGTAACTCCATACCAGGCTCGCGCGCTGGGTTATCTGACAACAATTCGTTTAAGCGCTCATACGCACTTTTCACTGAGCTCCACTGCTTCCAAACACCAATCAATTGGTCGATAGGGCCTGTCGCTTTACCCAACAAGATCGAACCCGCGATCATCATCCCTGGTGTCATTTTATTTTCGATCACGAGCATCGCACCAAAACCCAGTACCAAGGACTGCACGGAAACGCGCACAAACTTACTCGCTGCTGTCACGGTGCCTGATTTTTCACTGGCTTCCGCCTGTAAGTTCAAAAATTTAGAGTGCAATTTATACCAACGTGACATCAGGTTTGGCAACATGCCCATCGCTTCAATCACTTCGGCGTTTCGTAAATTATTCGTTGCCAGATTGCTCGACATGACAGCCATGGTATTGGCTTCGGCCAAAGGCTTTTTCGACACCCGCTCATTCACGTACGCCAATATCACCATCAAGATCACAGCGACTAAAGCAAATATACCGAGGTAAACATCAAACATGAAAATCACGGCCAAATAGATCGGAAACCATGGTGCGTCAAAAAACGCGAACAGCCCGTTACCGGTCAAAAATTGCCGAATTTGCGTCAAATCACTGAGTGCTTGCCCAGCATTGCCGCCGCCCTGCTTCAAGTTTTTTTCGAACGCCGCCGTATAGATCCGCTTATTCATTTGCATGTCGAGCTTCGCTCCCAAGCGAATGACGACAAAACTACGAATAAATTCTAAGACACTCATAACCGCAAACGCGCACAGCATTAGAAGCGTCAACATCAGCAAGGTGGTCTCGTTGCGACTCTGCAAAACGCGGTCATACACCTGCAACATGTACAAAGACGGCACCAACATCAAAAGATTAATGATGGCACTAAAGACGCCAACGGTTCTGAAGGTGCTCTTAAAAGTCGTCAAAACACTGACGATCTCATTTTTAGGGAGTTGAAATTTAGATTTCATGATTCATTTCTGCACACACAGGTATGCGCTTGTCGTTTCTCTCGGAAAAAATAAAAAACGCTTATAGTTTTCATTCACACGGAATTTTAAAAAGTCTCGCATTATCCACGCAAGCCATCATTAAAAATGTGACGTACATCACATTTTTAATGATACTACCTTTAGCGGGCGAAATCTACCAAATATTTTTGAGGTAATCGCAACATGCAAAATGAGCACAACACAGGTACTCGCGCAATGCCAAGATAGCTTAGTCAGATTATTTGAAATTTTAGGTCGCCTCCGACGATAACTAGAGGCAACATCCTAGAATTTGGGCTTACTGATGACGATTTGCACTAAGAATTGAGTCCACCCACGCAAGCTGTTGGGGTAAGCATTGCGTCTTTAAGTCATAGTGTTCGCGGGCAAACTGCCGAGCATTTTTGCCTAAGCGTGCCCGTGTTGCCGGATCTGCCAATAAATCGATCGCTTTGCTAGCCAAGGCATCGACATCAAAGAAATCGACTAAACAGCCAGTCACTCCATCGGTAATTGCCTCGTGCAAGGGACTGGTGTCACTTGCAAGAATTGCACACTCCGTGCTCATTGCCTCTAGCAAACTCCAAGATAATACAAAAGGATAGGTTAAATAAACATGCAAACTAGAGGCCTGCAGTAAACGGACAAAACGAGGATAAGCAATTTTCCCGACAAAATGGATACGTGCTAGCTGTTCATCCGTCAGCTGTGGGCTAACTTCTTCCAAGAATATTTGCTTCCAATTCTTACCGTTGTCTGGTTTCGCGCCATAACTGACGTCATCACCGCCTACGATCACGACTTTTGCCTGTGGGCGAGCTTGTAAAATTTGCGGCAACGCGCGCATAAAAATATGGTAGCCACGATAAGGCTCCAAGTTGCGATTAACAAACGTGATGACTTCATCGCTTTTGCTCAGTGAACCGCCTTGATCCAGATCGAATATCGCCGCATCGTTACGGCAGATCACATTCGTATCAATGCCATCATGAATCACGCTAATCTTGTCCCGGAATGGCATCGGAAATGTACTCTGCTGCCAGCGCGTTGGCGAAATGCCAGCATCAGCAATATCAAAGTGTAGATAATTATTATTGTTTTTAAGCATGAGGCGGCAGGCATCCTCAATTGAGCTACGCGGGAACTCTGGGTCAAACCCCATATCCTGACCTTCAGCCTCATAAAAAAATTCACAATAAATCGCTAACTTCGTGTTCGGCCAAACCTGCTTCACAAACAGACTTTCCCCCCAGCCTGGGTGCGCAATGATGAGATCAGGTTCATAACCCTCTGCCTTCAACTTCATCAACGCATGAAACATCGCTTCTGCACGGATGGTTTTCGCTTCCATGTCGATCAGCCATGGATGAATATTCGGCGTCGAAAATCGTTTAGGATAGTACGTATGTAACGTCAAATTCGGCGGAGAAGTCACGTCTTTCGCCGACATCAATGTCGCAGCAACCTGATGCCCCCGCGCGATCAAGGCAGGTACCAAATGTTTAAATTGACCGGGAAAATTTTGATGGATAAATAAGATTTTCA
>JAYVHZ010000339.1:0-4468 GCA_043770645.1 Undibacterium sp.
TGCCGAACCAGCGATTCAAGCGGTTTCAGCTTGGCTGTCAGGTAAGGCCGAGGCAAATGGTCAAGTGCCAGTAGCGAACTTTGATCAACTTGTTTGAGCTTGTGAAATTCAGAATTGGTGGTGAAAAAAAGCCGGAGAAAAAAATTCTCCGGCTTTTTTATAGGTTGACTTTCTTTACGACGCTGTAACGCTCCAAAGTCTTCTGACGTGCCAGATTATGTTCGACAATCGGATAAGGATAGTCTTGGCCTAAGCTTAAATTCGCCATTTGTAGTTCGAGAGGACTTAAGGTCCATGGTGCATGAATCTGCTTGTGATTTAAGGCCGCTAATTGCGGTAAATAGCGCTTGATGAATTTACCTTCGCTATCAAATTTTTCGGATTGCGTAGTCGGATTAAAGATGCGGAAATAGGGTTGCGCATCACAGCCTGTCGAAGCTGCCCATTGCCATCCGCCGTTATTGGCAGACAGATCAAAATCATTTAAATGCAGTGCAAAATAGGCTTCACCCCAACGCCAATCTATGCCCAGATCTTTCACCAAAAAACTCGCAACCACCATGCGCAAGCGATTGTGCATGTAGCCGGTTTGATTCAATTGCAGCATGGCCGCATCGACTAAAGGATAGCCAGTTTTTCCATCGCACCATGCCTGAAATAATTGTTGCGCATATTCTCCACTCTCCCAAACGATGGCATCGTATTCTGGCTTAAAAGCTTTTTCGACGACGTGCGGATGATGATGCAAAATCATAAAGTAGAAATCTCGCCAGATCAATTCTGAGAGCCAAATCGTGGCACCTTGTAAGCTGCTGGCGGTACGCATATGCCGCACTGCTTGATTCACTAGGTAGCGGATAGACACCGTGCCAAAACGTAAATGTACCGACAGGTAAGATGGTCCTTTAATCGCAGGGAAATCACGTGCATTGCCGTATTGATCTATCCGCGTTAAAAAATCTTCTAAAAGTGCCGAACCTGCTTGCATACCACCTTGCAGCGTTATTTCTTCTTTACGAAGTTCCTCAAAGCCCATTGCTGCCAAACTCGGTAAGCTGGTCTCTGGATACTGTGCGAAGTGCGCCGCATATCTTTCGACTGGATAGGCTTGGAAATAGAAGTCCGGCTCGGCGTCGGATTCGGACGCTAATTTTTTCAACCAGGCATTTTTGTAAGGTGTGAATACCGAAAAGGGTTTTGCTGCCAAGCTAAGAACTTCGTTATCTTCAAAAATAACCTGGTCTTTGCATGCAACTAAATCGCAATTAAAGCTGTGCAAGGCGTTTTGAATAGTGAAATCGCGTGTTTTTGCATTTGGCTCATAATCACGATTGATGAATACTGCATTGACTTCGAGTTCTGCTGCCAGGCGAGGAATTTCTTGTTGCGGGTCGCCGTAACGGACGATTAGGTTTGTCCCGAGTTTTTTTAATTCTTCGCTCAATTCAATAATACTTTGATAAATGAACTGTACACGCCGATCACGTTTCGGCAAGTGTTGCAAAATAGTTTTGTCGAAAATAAAGACGCAATAGCATTGCTGACTTTGACTTAAGGCGCGATATAAAGCGGCGTTATCATAGGAGCGCAGATCGCGGCGGAACCAAATTAGGCTTTTTGTATAGTTCATGTGCTTGAAAATAATGTAGTTTTTCTTGTTCTGTGGATTTATAGCAAATTCATAGACCTTTATCGAGCGGCCAGACCATAGCACAGATCAAAAAACTCGGCCAAAACTGATAAAATGCAAGGATGAAGAAGCAAAAACCATTAAATTCCCCAATTGAAGACTTTGACGACGAGGAAATTGAACTCGTCGGACATGATTTTTCCGATACTTTAGATCAAACAATTAAACTCCAACATGGAAATTCTACTGACGCCTCGGGCGATCAGGCACTTAACTTAAGTAATCACTTTTTGATTGCGATGCCTGGCATGTTGGATCCTATCTTTGGCGGTAGCGTTGTTTATATGTGTGAACACAATTCTCGCGGCGCGATGGGCATGGTGATTAATCGTCCTACTGACATGACAATTGCTGAATTGTTTGATCGCATCGATTTGCAATTAGAAATCATTCCCAATTCTCATCCTTTAGGACAAAAGCCTGTCATGTTTGGTGGGCCAGTACAAAGCGATCGAGGCTTTGTGTTGCATGCATCTGTTGGCAAGTTTACGTCGTCACTGAAGGTAAGTGACGAGGTTAGCTTTACTACTTCACGCGATATTTTAGAATCACTAGCCGCTGGCGAAGCACCACAGCGTTTGCTGGTGAGCATAGGTTATGCGGGTTGGGATGCTGGTCAACTAGAGAAAGAAATTCTCGATAATGGTTGGCTAACCGTGCCTGCCGATTTGGACGTCATGTTTGAAGTGCCGGTTGATCAACGTTTTGATGCCGCCATGAAATTACTCGGTTTTGATCCCTTGATGTTAGCGACAGTTGCAGGGCATGCCTGATGAGTCATCTCGATACGGTAAGCGGTTGTAGCACAGTAGGTAGCACAATTAGTGGCACCATTTTGGCATTCGATTTTGGTTTGAAGCGCATCGGTGTTGCCGTTGGTAACACCGTGATTCGACAGGCTCAAGCTTTGTCGATTATTAGTGCGGCGAGTAATGATGCTAAGTTTGAAGTGATCGCCGACTTGATCAAGGAATGGCAACCAGCCTTATGTGTGGTCGGTTTGCCGATGCACCCAGACGGTGCTGCTCACGAAATGACGCTGCGTTGTCAGCGTTTCGCGAATCAATTGCATGGTAGATATGGTGTCAAAGTCGCGCTGGTTGATGAGCGCTATTCGTCTGCTGTATTGCATGCAAAGCAGGGTGAGCGTGTCGACGATAAGGCGGCAGCGGTCATTTTGCAGCAGTATTTTGATCAAACTTAGGTCGACTGTTTTCTCCTGCTAAGAGATAACAAGTGCGAAGTGTAGAGCGTATTTAGCTTGGTGAATTGAGACAGGTTACGCAAGTGCCAATTGAAGACTCCAATAACTATGTAAAGAATAATGATGAAAAATCCACAGTTAAATAAAAACGGCGAATTACAACATTTGTTGGGTATCGATGGTTTGCCGAAATCGATAATCAATCACATTCTTGATACGGCCTCGTCGTTTGTCAGCATTGGCGAACGTGAGCTAAAAAAAGTACCGTTGATGCACGGTAAAAGTGTATTCAATTTATTCTTCGAAAATTCTACCCGCACCCGTACGACATTTGAAATCGCGGCTAAGCGTTTGTCGGCTGACGTTATCAATTTGAATATCGCCGCATCTAGTGCTAGTAAAGGTGAATCACTTCTCGATACTATCGACAATCTGGCGGCGATGCATGCCGATATGTTCGTGGTGCGTCACGCGACTTCAGGCGCGCCATTTTTAATTGCGCAACATTTGAACGACACTAAACAACATCACGTACACGTGGTGAATGCCGGTGATGGAAGACATGAACATCCGACCCAAGGATTGTTGGATATGTACACGATCCGCCACTACAAAAAAGATTTTAGTAATTTGACTGTGGCAATCGTTGGCGATGTCTTGCACAGCCGGGTAGCACGTTCCGATATTCATGCATTAACGACTTTAGGTGCAGCCGAAGTCCGCGTGATTGGTCCGCGTACTTTGTTGCCTGGCGGTTTGGAGCAAATGGGTGTGCGTGTGTTCACCAACATGAACGAAGGTTTGAAAGACGTTGACGTGGTTATCATGCTGCGCCTACAAAATGAGCGTATGAACGGTGCTTTATTACCGTCGACTCAAGAATATTTTAAGCAATATGGTTTGACGCCTGAGCGCTTGGCATTGGCGAAACCAGATGCGATCGTGATGCATCCAGGTCCGATGAATCGCGGCGTGGAAATTGATTCGGCGGTCGCTGATGGCCCGCAAGCGGTGATTTTGCCGCAGGTGACTTTTGGTATCGCAGTGCGGATGGCTGTGATGAGTATTGTCTCTGGCAGCAACGCCTGAGTTTTTGCTCCTCCACACTAGTCTAGATAAAACAAGAATTTTCGGAAAGAACGCTAATGAATCTTCATATTAAAAACGGCCGTGTGATCGACCCGGCCAGTGGTTTAGATGAGGTTAACGATGTATTTATCAGCGCTGGCAAGATCGCCGCAATTGGTGCCGCACCTGCCGATTTTGTCGCTAATCAAACGATAGATGCCAGCGGTTTAGTTGTCACGCCAGGCTTAGTCGATTTGAGCGCACGTTTGCGCGAACCGGGTTTTGAATATAAAGCCACTTTAGAATCAGAATTGCATGCGGCAATGCGTGGTGGCGTTACCAGTTTAGTTTGTCCACCGGACACCGACCCAGTATTAGATGAAGCTGGTTTAGTCGAAATGCTCAAGCAAAGAGCGAAGTTGCAACATAAAGCCAACGTCTATCCTTTGGGCGCTCTGACGGTGGGCTTGAAAGGCCAGAATCTGACCGAAATGGCGGCTTTAACT
>JAYVHZ010000340.1:0-13701 GCA_043770645.1 Undibacterium sp.
AAAAATGATATTGGAACGATAGCGATGGCTCGCACAAATGATCCGAATTCCGCACGAGCCCAGTTCTATATCAATGTCAACAATAATGATTTTCTCAATTATCAAGCTGTTCCAGATGGAGATCCAGTTCAAATAATGAAGAATGGTGAACCAATAACACTGCCTCGATCCCACGCAATTGTTGCTGCGGCAGGATATACACCGTTTGGAAAAGTCATAGAAGGTTGGGATATCGTCGAGAAAATCAAATCAACACCAACCACAGAGATGAGCGTTCACAGAAATGTTCCAGTAAAACCAATTACGATTATCTCGATTAAATTACTAAAGTAATGCTCGATTCCACAATTAAACTGCGGCTTAAGTTTAGCAAAGTCTCGGAATCAGCATCCACTACATTACAACAACTATTTTCTCAAAGAGGATCATTATGGCAGTGCTGTTAACCACCAATTTAGGCCTCATCAAAATTGAGCTCAACGCAGAAAAGGCTCCAAAGACCGTAGCTAATTTTTTGTCATACGTAGAATCTGGTCACTATGTCGGCACAATTTTTCATCGTGTTATCGCTGGCTTCATGATCCAAGGCGGGGGATTCGAGACTGGTATGAAACAAAAACCGACAAATGGTCATGTCGAGAATGAAGCTAATAATGGCTTAAAAAATGTACGCTACTCTGTCGCTATGGCACGCACCAGTGATCCACATTCTGCCTCTGCTCAGTTTTTTATCAATACAACGAAAAACGATTTTTTAGACTACCCTGGTCAAGATGGTTGGGGCTATTGTGTATTTGCCGAAGTTGTCGAAGGTAAGGAAATCGTCGACAAAATTTCCTCATCTAAAACTACACGTTCAGGAATGTTCGCGGACGTACCAGTTGAAAACATCCTCATCGAAAAATCAGAAATTGTTTAAACTAATTTCAGACCGAGATTATGGATGAATTGTTTATGTCGACTTCAGATTCTAATGCTGACAAACTTAACATGGCGCAAACGAAAGCCCTTGCGATTTTTGTTTCTGACGTTCATTTGTCTGACGCTCTGCCGCTTACGACTGAGTATTTTTTAAATTTCTTACATAAGCATGCGATGAATGCCGAGCGCGTCTATTTGCTCGGTGATTTGTTTGAGTATTGGGCTGGTGATGACGACTGCGAAGACAATTTCAATCAAGGGATCATCAAAGCTTTTCGTGAGCTCAGCGATGCGGGTGTCGAATTATTTTGGATTGCTGGCAATCGTGATTTTCTAGTCGGTGAAAATTTCGCACAACAAACCGGAATTCAATTATTGCCAGATCCAAGTCAACTTGAGCTCGCTGGTCGCCACTTCCTTATTTCGCATGGTGATGCGCTCTGTACTGATGACACCAGCTACATGACTTTTCGCACCATGGTGCGTCAGCTAGAATGGCAATCCGCATTTTTATCCAGACCTCTGGCAGAACGCAAAGCGATCATTCTCAACATGCGAAAAGCAAGCAATGTTGAGCAACAAAATAAAAGTATGGAGATCATGGACGTCAATCGTCATGCGGTTGACGCGCTATTCCAGCAATATCCTGGCACGGCATTAATTCATGGGCACACCCATCGAAATGCGATACATCAAGAAAAATATGGAATGCGCTACGTATTACCTGACTGGGATTGCGATCACGGCGTAAATAAACGCGGTGGTTGGCTACGACTAGATACAGCGGGCAAACTAGAATTCATCTACGTTTAATTCTTTAGCTTCTCAATCGACTAGCTGAGAAATCTCCTCTGCATCAATGCGTTTTTCATTCAGTGATTTTTCGCAGACAATACCTGCCACTTGAATCGCGTTACGCAGCTTTTCAATTTGCTCTTGCTGCGAGCAAACATATTCGGTTAACTGACGAAACGCTTTAGAAATTGGATCATCTCCATTAGCACTTAATCCATAGGCACTAAAACTGAGCATATCACCCTCGGCGTCTTTTTCTTTAACTGATTTCACAATATGCGCAGGATTACCTACCGCAGTAGCACCAGCGGGAACAGGCTTAACGACAACTGAATTTGACCCTATCTTTGCACCAGCACCAACTATGAAACCACCTAAAACTTTTGCGCCGGCACCGACGATCACACCCTGTTCTAAAGTTGGATGACGTTTCGCACCTTTGGTTAATGACGTACCACCCAAAGTCACGCCTTGATAAATCGTACAATCATCTCCAACCACGGCAGTCTCACCGATCACGACGCCAAAACCATGATCAATAAAAACTCTTTTACCAATCGTAGCCCCTGGATGAATTTCAATCCCAGTAAAAATACGCGCCAGATGCGCAATAAAACGCCCCAACCACTTCATGCCATGTGTCCAGCACCACTGCGCCCAAGTGTGCATCACAATTGCTTGTAAGCCCGGATAGCAGGTAATAACCTCCCAGGTATTGCGAGCGGCGGGGTCACGTTGAATGATGCTCGCGATATCTTCGCGTAATTGCTTAAACATGATCTTAAAATGAATGTATAGATTTGTGCAGAGCTGCACTTCGGACAAAAAATAAAACACAAGTGTAATGTTTTTTGAGAATTGTCGCTGAACGCTGTTAAATTTCTGAATCTATACAAGTGAAATAGTCGCAGCGCCCAGAGAAATGAATGACTTACTGAGCTGCAATACGCTGACGGCGTGCCTCATACAGACAAACACCAGAAGCGACTGAGACGTTTAAGCTTTCAACTGAACCCATCATTGGAATTTGTACCAGCATATCGCAATTCTCGCGCGTCAAACGGCGCATGCCCTCGCCTTCATTCCCCATCACGATCGCAATACCACCTTTGAAATCGACATCATAAATAGTTTTTTCCACGTCATCAGAAGTACCAATAATCCAGATATCGCGCTCCTTTAAATCACGAATCGTACGCGCCAAATTGGTCACAGTAATGTACGGCACCGTCTCAGCAGCACCGCTTGCATCTTTTTCGGCGGTCGCATTTAAGCCCACTGCACGATCTTTTGGCGCGATCACCGCATGCGCACCAACACCATCGGCCACACGTAGACACGCGCCAAGATTATGCGGGTCAGTAATGCCATCTAAAATCAGCAACAATGGCGGACCTTCAATCGCATCGAGTAATTCATCCAAATTACGTGCCAGTGATAATTCCCCGGCTTTTGCCACCACACCTTGATGTCGACGGGTACCGACAATGTTGGACAGGCGCTGATCATCTGCTTGAATAATCCGGATGCCAGCGGATTTTGCCGCGTGAATTAACTCTTGCATACGACGATCAGAACGATCATTGTCGACATAAATTTCTTCTACCGATGATGCTTCATGACGAATGCGGGAAGTGACGGCATGAAAGCCGAAAATCATTTTACTTTTCATTGTGTATTTCTCTAACAGGTTTAATTCTTGGACTCATGAAAATGAAAGTTGCTGCTATTTCATGATTGCGCCTCAGCGGATTTTAGTGAGCCCTAAATTCTTTACTTGTGCTCTTTGCTGCACTTAATTTGTTTCATTTTTTTCGATTTGCTTAATGGCTTTATGTCGGAAAGGAAATCAAGGATCAACGCTTTTTGCGACTAATCGGAGCCGACTTTACTTTGCGTTCACTACGACTTGGCGCGACGCTGACTTTCTTACCCTTCACTTTGCTCGCTGGTGTCTCGGCGTAGGTGCTCATGTCCTTTTGCACTTTGCCTGGTATCGACTTAACCATCTTGCTCGCAGCACTGCGTTTAGTCTGGCGTGGTTCAACAACTTCTTCCAACTCGCGTGTTTTTGGAAATCTATTGGGCACTGCACTGGTCGCTAACGACAAGTCAATTTTTCGCGCATCAATATCAACTCGGCTCACCACGACTTTAACTTTATCTGTCAATTGATAACGTTTACCACTGCGTTCGCCGCGCAATTCATGACGCGCTTCATCGAATTGAAAATAATCTGCGCCAAGCTCAGTGATATGCACCAAGCCCTCGACGAACATTTCATCTAATTGCACAAACAAACCAAATTGCGTGACGCCTGAAATCGTGCCTGTGAATTCCTCCCCCAATTTACTCTTCATGTAATAACACTTGAGCCAAGCTTCAACATCCCGCGATGCTTCGTCAGCACGTCGCTCGTTGGCAGAACAATGTGTTCCAAGCATATCCCAAATAGTTTGTTCTTTTTGCTGACGCTCTTTACCTGCAGCTCTGTCTGCTGCCATTTGTTTGCGAGCTGAGTTCGAAATCGTGGTATTTAAAATACTGGTATCGATTCCCTTTGGCTCATACTTTTTACCCAGCAAAATCGCCTTAATTGCACGGTGTGTGAGCAAATCAGGATAGCGGCGAATCGGACTTGTGAAGTGCGCATAAGCGTCATATGACAAACCAAAATGACCGATATTATCTGGGCTATATACCGCTTGCTGCATTGAGCGCAGCAACATCGTTTGCAATAATTGAGAGTCTGGACGATTCTTAATTCTATCCATCAGTTGAGCATAATCTGAAGCAGAAGGTTTATCGCCCCCCATCAAATTTAATCCAACCTGGCGCAAGAAATTACGCACCTGAGTGAGTTTTTCTTTAGTCGGTCCAGCATGAATACGATACACGCCGAGATGTTCAAACTCCTGCAATAAACTTGCTGCACAAACGTTTGCAGCCAACATGCATTCTTCGATCAAACGATGTGCATCATTCCGTGTGCGCGGTAGAATTTTTTCGATTTTGCCCGCGGCATTCGCGACGATATAGGTTTCGGTAGTTTCAAAATCAATCGCTCCGCGACGATGGCGGGCTTTCAACAAGATCTGAAATACTTCATACAGATGTAACAAATGCGGTACCAGAGTCAGACGCTTATGGGCTTCTGGACCTTTGGTATTGCCCAAAATCGCTGCGACTTCTGTGTAAGTAAAACGTGCAGCAGAGTGGATGACCGCAGGATAAAACTGATAGGCTGTCACTTCACCATCAAGCGAAATCACCATATCGCAAACCAATGTTAGTCGATCGACGTTGGGGTTCAACGAACACAAGCCATTCGACAGCTTTTCCGGCAACATCGGGATCACGCGGCGTGGAAAATACACCGAAGTACTTCGCAATAAAGCATCATCATCAATTGCATCATTCGGTTTTACGTAGTGACTGACATCCGCGATCGCCACCAGTAAACGATAGCTCTTCTCACGCCCGATTTTGCATGGCTCACAATAAACGGCATCATCAAAATCACGTGCATCCTCACCATCAATCGTTACAAGAGCAATATCCCGCAGGTCAACCCTGTCCTCTAAGTCTTTAGCGACAACATCGAATGGCAATTTGCTAGCCGTCTTTTGCGCTGCATCCGAGAATTCGTGAGGCACTCCAAACTTGCGCACTGCAATTTCTATCTCAATTCCTGGATCATCGATTTCACCAAGAATTTCCACGACTTTGCCAATCGCTTGTGAATATTTGGTCGGTTGCTCTACCAATTCAACACTAACCACCTGCCCGGCTTTGGCCTTTCCTGGCGAACCTGCAAGTAAGATGTCTTGATTAATTCGATTGTCTTCTGGTGCAATCAGCCAGATACCATTTTCTTGAATCAGGCGACCAATGATGTGGGTGTTAGCGCGTTCAAGAATTTCGGACACGCTACCTTCTAAGCGTCCTTTTCGATCGGTACCAACAACGCGTGCGCTGACCCTGTCGCCATTTAAAATGCGTCCCATCTCACGCTCAGATAAAAACAAATCTGGACTACCATCATCTGGCGTCAAGAAACCGTAACCATCACGGTGACTACTAACGCGTCCGACGATTAAATTATCTTGTGCCAGTGCAGAAAAATTACCCAATTTATCCTGCGCGATCTGACCTTCACGCTCCATTGCCTTCAACCTTTTTGCCATGCCGTCGATCTCCTCAGGTTTGACGCCTAATTTTTTTGCAATCGATGCGGCCTTCAAACTTGTTTTTGAAGCGCGCAAGACGCCGAGAATATCTTCGCGGCTGGGGATAGGATAAAGATGTTTGTTCAAAACGATGAAATCTCTTCTAAATTGAATATGGTCATAAAAATTGTGACCAATAATGGATAAACATAGTTTATCGGGTAAAGCAAAAAATACCTAGTCTTTGCCAGAGCCGACAACCGGAAGCCGACTATACTATTTTGACAATCGATAAATATTCAAAAAAACTCAAGTACCATGCACTTTTAAAAACATTGACTTTACAAGGCATTACTTTATAATCTCGGTCTTCGTTGCCCACGTGGCGGAATTGGTAGACGCGCATGGTTCAGGTCCATGTGCCTTCGGGTGTGGGGGTTCGAGTCCCTCCGTGGGCACCACAGCATGAAATAGCAATACACCTTAAAAGCACTTTAACTTAATAGAATCAATAAGTTAAAGTGCTTTTTTCCTTTTCAGACTTCCACAAAATACCGATTAAAACAGATAAAAACTGTTTGCCATTACACCAAATTTACACCAAGATACCGCTTTCAATAACTCTGGTGATCTCATGGCGTCGTATCTGAAACGATCTGGTGGATGGCGTGCCCAGGTTGCAATCAAAGGCATCCGCGATACTAAGACCTTTAGCACTAAGGCTGAGGCCGTGGCTTGGGCGACTGAAAGAGAAACCGCACTTCGCAAACAAACAACGACCAGCATTGTAGCAGACAAGACACTTGGACAAGCCTTTGATCGCTACAAAGAAGAAGTGTCAGTGCATAAAGCTGGACATCGATGGGAATCAATGCGTCTTGACCTGATCGGTCGAGCGGTCATTGATAAGCAGACGCTTTCTTCCATCATGCTATGCGACATCACACCAGAGATTCTTGGAAAATGGCGCGATCATAGGATGCAAATTGACAAAGTATCAGGATCAACGGTCAATCGGGAATTTAAACTTTTAAGCAATGTATTTACGGTGGCAAGGCGTGAATGGCGGTGGATCGAGCGTAGCCCTACCACCGATGTCAGACGCCCAAAAGAAAACAAAGCGCGGGATAAGCTCTATAACGACGATGAGATTCAACGCATTTCGCTAGCACTCGGATTCAATGAATCCATGGCAATGACAAAGAAACAGTGTGTTGGCATCGCCTTTTTGTTCGCAATCGAGACAGCCATGCGGCAAAGTGAAATCTGCAACCTCACAGACGATTGCATTAGTGGGAGTGTCGCTCATCTCAAGCAAACAAAAAATGGTGAGTCGCGACACGTACCACTGTCGAAGAGAGCGCTGGAACTGCTCAAATTATTGCCAGAACAAGAAAAAGAAGGAACACTATTTCATGTTAAAGCGAGTTCGGCCGAAGCGATCTTCCGCAAAGCCAGAACAGCTGCTGGCGTGCTTGATGGAACATTTCACGACACCCGCCATCTAGCAATCACCAGACTAGCAAAAAAATTAAATGTTCTCGAACTTGCACGAATGGTTGGGCATAAAGACTTAAACGAACTTCGCACTTATTACAATGAGACCGCAGAAGAACTCGCGAAAAAACTATAACGACCCGCAAGGCCAGCAAACATGCAGCAACTCTGACACACCCCCCCATGATGAACAAATTTGCTGTCAAAAAATTGGGCTTTTTACCCCCAAATTTTGACAGTATCAAAACCCAAGGGGTCAGCTCTACTTAAGATTAAAGCGATACTGATTTATTCAAAAAACTATTTAAACACTTTCACCAAGTCAGGAGCCAGCACACCAAGTAATATCCCTAACAATCCAAAAACTATCGGGACTACTATCTTTTTCACCCATTCACTTTTCAAAGTAAGAATGTCGCGTTGAAAATTCACTTTCGCTCTAACATCTAAAACACGAATAAGAAAATAATGAAAACGGTCTGACCATGAAGAAGAATCATGCATACAAAATAGACTTGTCACACGAATCAACAATAAATATTTTTTTATCACTTTTCGTACTAATTGTGGCGTAACCTCATTCGGATCGAGATTGAAGTAAATAATGAACTCTTTTTGATTTGAAGTCAGTCTTTCAGACTCGCAAGGAGTAATCACGAAATTTACCGTGCCCCAAACAGTTTGACTAGCAGCCAAAGATCCCCCGTTTTCAAACTTGAGAGTCCCCCTATCAACTTTTTCAATTCCAAATTCATTATTAAACGTTGCTAAAGTTCCAGTTGGTCTTTGCGTCGTCGAAATTTGAATTAGTCCTTCATTCACGGCTGGGTGATCAGTCAAATAGAAAGTCAACGGAGACGCCAACTTTTTTGACTCGTTAATAAAAGTCTCGAATTCTAAATGAATGATCGGTAAAGCTACGTGTTTCCAATTCAGTCGCCGATAATGTAAAAAATTTTCTGACTCGACCTGCTTTTTCAACCAACGAGATAGCATTTTTTCCATGAGAATAGTAATGATTGTTTTTAACAATTTTACAGTAAACCATAGATAGTCTTTTTTGGGACGACTTGGTACACGAAATAAATGTTTGTGTACCAAATGCCAAACTACTTTGCTTCGCTGAGCCTTTTTAATCGGTCGTAGTATTCCCGCCAGCCGATAGCTTGGTCTCGCCATAGGTGGCAGGCTTTTGCGTTATGCGCTGTGATTTCTCCAACTTCAGCAAGCGAAACTCCGGTGGGGTCTGCATCAGTGTTACTGGTGGCTCCGGCAGGGGTGTTTGTCCAAGCGGCATCGTGGACGCGCACGAAGCCAGTGTTAACGATGCAGCGAGCATCAGCCACTGGCGAAATATAGTCTCCAACTGTTTTTTCAATTTCTGCTCCATTTAGGTAAATCGTTTTAATGCGATCTCGGTACTTTGTCTCGATTCTCGTGACAACGACCTGTTGGCGCTGCATCAGTTTGATTGATGCATTTGCTTGATCCGTAATGTAGTCGAGATGCTTCTGCCCCTCTCTCTTCTCGCCATGACGCACGCCGATACCGAAGACCATCAGAAGCGCCATTCCAATAAAACCAAGACGCGCCCACATTGGTAAAACAGCTGTCATCATGCTGCACCTCGCATGCACATCTGACGCTCAGCTTCACGCCTGCGCACTAAGCCCGGCAGCTCTTTGCCACCGGCTAATGTCCACCGTCGGAGTTCATTACACGCGCCAATCATGTCGCCTGCATTCGCTTTTTTTGCTAACGTTGATGTGCAAAGTTTTTGTTTGCCAACGTTAAAACCAAAGCTAATCAAAGCCGCTTTCTGTGCATCATTGAGTGGAGCTTTGATACAGTCAATATCGTCCGCATGCTTGAGCAAGTCAGCGTATAACATTTCACGGCACTGCTCATCCGTATACGTCTGACCCACCTTGACATCTGCACCTGTGTGACCTGTGCACGCAGTCAAAATCCCAATCGGATCTTTGTAAGTTTTATTGACAGTGCCCTCAAAGAACATTGCAAGAGGCACTAGCAACGCGACCGCGCCAGCACCTATCTTTGCGACTAACTTATTTTTGGTCTCGCTCATTTTGGTGATATCCCTGTTTTGATTGCAGTCCATAAACCGATAATGGCAGCCACAGGCACTGCTAACTTACCGATCCAACCTAGCACCTTAAACGCCCCCTTCACGCTGCTCAGGATCTCGATTAGTTCACCGGTATTTTTCTCGATGCGGTTTGTGGCATCGGTATTTTCCGCAAGCTGATCTTTGACTGTTGATAGTTCGTCGTTAAAGTTTGTGATGCGCTCCCACATTTGTGAGAGCGTTGGGATTTCATTGCCGTAGTCGTCTTGCATTTGCCACCCTTTCATGTCGGCGCTACAACCAAGTTCTAGGAAGCAATCAGAGCGTCGCGCTCTTGTGCTTTTTGAATATAGAGCGAGAACATCGCGACGTAGACTTGTAAGCCCGTCATTGTCGCGCCTGGTATCGCTTCGCCTGTTTCGGGGTTGCGCATTTGAATCACGATGTTCGGGTCGAACTCGAACATGATGCCTGGCAAAGACTCTGCGAACTCCTTTTCGCCTAAATTTGCGATCACTTCCTCGCTCAAACGTACCATTGGCACGCCGTTTCGCGGGTTGCTAATCATGACCTGATTGCAACGTTGCCAGCTTTTGCCCGTAAGGCTTGTTTCTTTATAGTCCGCCATGATTTTTTCCTTTAGATAGTTAGTTAATCGCGACTTCGGAGGCGTGCACCGCCGCGCTTACAGATACGGCGGTCATCGCTGTCGCCCCCATATTGAATACGAGCGCGAGACCTTGGTTTGTTGTGTCTGCTGTAGCTGTTAGAGTCCACCCCGTCGGCACCGTTCCGCCTAAACTTGTGACGGTCGGAGTACCAACAAATGCGACGTTTCCGCTGCTACCGCGACGAATAACGCCTTTCACTTCCCACCCTGCCGACTCGGTTCCCAAAGTTGCGCCACGCCCCGCCGCAACCGTCGCAGTAAAGACGACTAAGCGATTAAGTGGCACGTTAATAATGTTTGTCGCGCTTGCAATGCCGCTGTTATCCGCCGTTAAAGGGTAGTTTGTGTTTATCAACACCGCGAACGCTGATAAAACCGTCCTCGCGTATTGTGAATACCCGTTCGCCGCCGCTCGTGGTGATTGCGCCCCCTGCACACGCTTACCGTAAAAATCCGCTTGTCCATAAAAACCAGAACAAAAAGAAGCTATGCCGCTCGCAATATTCGCGGACCCCATCGCTATCGCGTTACTCGCCGACGCGACGTTGCTGCTTCCAATAGTTACCGCGTTACTCGCCGACGCGGCGTTGCCGTAACCGATATTTATGGAGCTATTACCGCTAGCCGTGCCGCTACCCACCGAAATCGCACCAAGCGCCGACGCCGTCGCGGTGCCGTTCCCCCCAAGCGCAACCGAGTTTTGCCCCGATGCTATGGCGCTACCTAATGCGGTGGAACCCGAGCCGCTGCCTGTGGCGGAGGTTTCCATAACCTGCCATTTGCCCGTCGCCGATGCCGTTGTGCATGAAATAGTAACGGATGCCCCAGGGGGGATAGTGGCGGACGACATACCATCTTGGAAAGAATCGCTGCCCGCCCTATAAACGTACCTAACCGCCGCGGTCGCGTTTATATAGTTAAAAATAAAACCGACGCCCGCCGTTGAACTCGCAAGGAGCGTTATGTCGCCAGTCCCCGAAATGGTGCGAATCGTTGTCGCGTGATCGCCCGCGGTTAATGTGTAAGCCGCTGCTTTGTCCGTCACCGCCTGTTTTGGATAAGTTGAAACCCCTTCCGGTGCGCTTAGCGAGACAGTCCAAGCGGCGTGAGTTCCCGACCCGTTGGCTCGTGTCACGTTGACGACTAGCGCACCTGTACCGCTGTTGTAAGCGGTGACGTCGCCGTGCATCCACATATTAGGGGAAGCGTTGTTCGCGATCTTGACACTCATACCAATAACTATACTTTTGCCCGTTTCTATCGTTAATGATTTAGAACCAACAGCAATAACAAGGCTTGTTGTACTTGTCGCGCTGGTGCCAGGAGCACTTGCCGCCGTAGCTGCACTTGCTGCTGCGTTGTTTGCGCTCGTAAGCGCAAGCCCCGCTTGCGTGGTCGAGTTCCCCGCTTGCGTAGCTGCATCGATCGCGCTACTCGCCGCATTTCCCGCCTGTGTCGCCGCTAATGCGACTTGAGCGACCGCAGTCGTCGCACTTGCCTGAGCCTCCATCGCATTGTCAAATACGTTTTCAGCCACTGCTGAAATCGCGGCATCGTTCGCAGGCAAAGACGCTGCCCACGGATATGCCAAAGCGTTATAAGTAGCGCGGTTCGCTGGATTAGGCGGAGCCGGTCTTGCGGGAATTGCTGGTGGTGGTGTGACTGCCATTATGTTTTCCTTTAAAAATTATTAATCAGATGAATCCCTGAACACTAATATTGATTGTTGCTCCACCCTCGCCGTCATAAGTGACATATGACTTACCTAAACCAAATACATTCAGCCCTGCGTAATCAGGTAGATCGCTGGCGATGTAACTCACAGGCTCATCAAGCACAGACTGCAATTTTTCCAGCGCTTGATTTGCTTGATTTAAAGGCAGCTCTACAACCGCCCGCATACCTGTTGCGCTGAGACGTTTCTTGATTTCAAACGTGCCATCTGGATTGGTGTCAACATAGCTATTACTAACCGGCTCCGCGCTGCAACCATATCGCGTACCGCCCCATTCACCATCGCCATACAACGGACTGTAGTCACCTACATTAATCATGCCAATCGACACAGGCTCACCACTTGACGATGTCAATGTCAAAGTGAGTTGCGCACTGGGGCGAATCGGCAAGTCCTTTACGATGATTTTCTTAATGTATTTTGGCGGTGAAAACAGATACTCATAATCACCAATCGGCGGCTCTAACAAGTCGTAAGTTTGGTTATGGATTGGAGTACCTCCCGGCTCCGGCCTCAATGTGACTGTTAGAGATAATCCAGTCATTCCATACAGTGCCAAGACATTAAAGTAGCCAGGACTCAGCACATAAGTCAGAGCGCCAGTAGCTTTTGCAGCAGTAGACTTATAGGCATCAAAAGGCGCATGTCTCTGCGTCGGATTTTTATCAAGCCAGTATGCAGGATCATCTTCCGGTGCCTCTGTACGCCCAGAATGAGCCTGCACGCATTCGTACTCGCGATGGGTTTCGATGCGGATACGCAAAGCGCCAAGCGCATACGAACCACCCGAAACCCATACTGTTTCACCGGCTGCTGGTTCCGCAATCGATGTGCCACTGCCAATCATCGACTCTGTGATTTTGATTGGAATAATTATGTGCATTACACGACCTTGACTAAAGTAGGTTGATCCTGATTGCCGTTGACCGCATCAGCTGTCCGGCGCGTGTTTTGATTGCCAGCCTCAGCAAGCACTAGCAGTCTCTGCACTTCCAAAGTCAAGCCTTCGACTAGCCGTTCCAGCCGCACGCTGTTGTCTGATCCAGCTGCTGAAGTACCTGACGTTGGCGGGACATAACCAATACCTGCGTCAAAACTAACTACGGTCACTGGTATTGATTGGGTTCCGCTACTTTGTGTTTGCAACGCAGCCGTCAATCCTTGCATTGCAGCTTCAACACTCAGAACACTGTCATTCACACCGTTCACAGCATCGACCTGCTGTCGCGCCAGCGACACTTGCGCGTCAAGTGCATTGAGCTGATTATTTGCGACTTGCAAGGCTTGCTCTGCTGCTGTGAGCTGCGGTGCAGCTATTTCCCGTAGCTGACTTAGCTTTCCAGCCATGACTAATGCCGCTCTGTCCGCCTCAAACTGACTTGCGAACTGGTCTGGATTTAAACTACCCCGCAAAGATGCGATCGCCTCAGAGAGCCGCCTTTGATCTGGCAGATTGCCTGTTGCTTTCGCGCCGGCTAATGCCTCGTCAATAAAGCTAGTTGCCGCATTAACTTGCATCTCTCTTGTACTATCGACTGAGCCATAGATCTCTTCAATCTGGTCGCGCAATAAAGTAAATACGCCAGTGATGCTATTGAACGATTCTTGAGCCACGTCTCGAATAACACCAACTCGGTTTTTCTCGACGTTGATCGATTTTTCCAGAGATGACATTGCATCGTCGGTCGCTCGCTTCGCAAATTCAGCCATCTGCTTTTGAGTCAAGATCGCTTGGATCTGGTCAAAGATCCCACGATTACTTGCATCGAGAGCGTCACGTTGGCGCGTTAATGCTTGTGCCGACGTGTCCAGCAAACTGTTCAGT